>JACCRW010000083.1 GCA_013813345.1 Actinomycetota bacterium | reverse complement strand
CGCCGATTCCGCGAGAGGGCGAGCCGCCGGAAGGAGCCTACGAGCAGGCCAAGCTCTGCCTGGAGATCATCGGTGGCGCGCTCGCCGAGGCCGGAGCGAGCTTCGAGGACGTCGTTCGGACACGCATTTACCTCACCGACGCCGACGACTGGCGCGACGTCGGGCGCGCCCACGGCGAGGTCTTCTCCGAGATCCGACCGGCGAGCGCGATGCTCGTGATCAGCGGGCTGCTCGATCCCCGCTGGCATGTCGAGATCGAGGCCGACGCCGTTCTCGGGGGAGAGGAGAGCCGGACATGAAGCAGATCTACCCGAACTCGATCACCGGCAAGGGTGCCGTCCAGGGCGGCAGCGTCCTCGACCACAAGTTCGGCGAGTCCGATCCCTACACGCTCGGAGTCGAGGAGGAGTACATGCTCCTCGACGGCGAGACCTTCGACCTCGTCCAGCACATCGACACGGTGCTCCAGGCGATCAGTGGCCACGAGTTGGAGCCGCGGATCAACGCCGAGCTGATGCAGTCGGTGATCGAGATCGCGACACCCGTGTGTCGCACCGCCGCCGATGTCCAGGTCGAGCTGCTCAAGCTGCGCGCCTACGTGACGGAAGTCGGCCGCGAGAAGGGCATGCGCGTCGGCTCGGCCGGGACGCATCCGTTCTCGCTCTTCGAGCGCCAGCGCATTACCGCGCGCGACCGCTACCGCAACCTCGTCGACCAGCTCCAGTACATCGCCCGGCGCGAGTTGATCTTCGGGATGCACGTCCACGTCGCCGTCGACGATCCCGAGAAGGCGATCCAGGTCGTGAACGGGCTCCTCCCCCAGCTCGGCCCGCTGCTCGCGCTTTCGGCCAGCTCGCCCTTCTGGCGCGGCGAGCCGACCGGCCTCTCCTCGAGCCGGCAGATGGTGTTTGCGGCGTTTCCGCGCTCCGGCCCGCCGCCGCGCTTCAAGGACTACGCCGACTACGCGGAGGTCGTAGGCCAGCTCGAGCGCACCGGCTGCATCGCCGACTACACGCACATCTGGTGGGACATCCGCCTGCATCCGCGGCTCGGCACAGTCGAGATCCGGATCTGCGACGCCGTCACCCGCGTCGAGGACGCGACCGCGCTCGCCGCCTACTGCCAGGCGCTCGTCAAGTCGCTCTGCGAGCGCTTCGAGAAGGGCGAGACGATTCCGACTTATCACCGGATCCTGACCACCGAGAACAAGTGGCTCGCCGCGCGCTACGGGCTCGAGGCGCCGGTGATGGACCTCGGCGCCGGCCTGCGCAACCGCGTCCCGGTCGCACAGATCATCCGGCGGACGCTGAGGGAGATCGAGCCGCACGCGCGCGAGCTCGGCTCCGACCGCGAGCTCGAGGGGATCGGCGAGATTCTCGGCCGCGGCAACGGCTCCGACCGCCAACTGCGCGTCTTCAACGCGAACCGCGACATCGTCGAGGTCGTCGAGGAGATCGCGAAGGCGACCGAGGCCGTGCCGGCTACGGCGCCACAGGGCGTTTGAAGGCGCGGACGACGAAGGCCCGGGTGTCGATCGACGCGAGGCGCGCGCCGCGCTGGGTCAGCACGAGCGCGCGTTCCTGCACCGCCATCTTCACGTTCCCGATCGCGTTGCCGACCTTCCGCCACGGCAGGTCGATGCAGAGCGCCTTCCGGTGACGCGTGTCGAGCGCGTGCACGAACGCCGTTCCGTCGGGCTTCGCGTAGAGCGTGTACGCCCAGCCGCCGTCGCGGCTCGTCGCGCGCGTCATTGGGGAGCCGCGCATCTCGCCGCTCGCCTCACGAGAGTCGGCGATCGAGCCGGCGAGCACGCGTCCGCTCGCGAGGTCGATAGCCCGGACGCGGTAGCGCGCATTCTTGCCCGTGCCGAGGTACTCGACGGCGTAGAGAAAGCGTCCATCCGGCGAGAGCGCATCGAACGACCAGGAGCCTCGGAGCTCGAGCAGCCGCTCTCGCTTCAGCCGCTTCGTGCTCAGGATCGCGAAGCGGGTCACGGCCCCGGGCCTGGGCGCTCCGGCGAAGCTCGCGAGCACGAGCGTGCGGCCATCGGCGGAGATGCCGCCGGTTGAGCCGTCATAGGCGACGAGCGGAATTCCGTAGGTGCCGCGCACGGAAGCGAAGCGCTCGACGCGACCGGTGCGGACGCGGACGGCGGCGACGGCCGTCGTGCTCCCGGAGGGCAGGGTGACGTAACGAAGCGCGCCGCCGGGCGCGAGCACGCCGTCCCAGCCGGTGACGGCGCCGGGCGACGGCCCACCGCCGGCGGCTGCCGAGCCGGCGACGAGGGACAGTGAGGCGAGAGCGAGCGCTGCGAGCCTGAGCATGGCGTGCCTCCTTCGGAAGGTGTCGCCACTCCTACACCGGTGGGGCCGCGAGAGGTCCCGGACCTCGCAAAGCGTCTCGCACGTACCAAGTGCATGGACAGACGCCGCTTCCTTGCTGCCGCTGCCGCACCGCTCGTGCTCGGAGCGGCTCCCGCATTCGCGTCCCGCCACGGCGGGACGCCGCTCGCGCTCGTCACCGCCGACCTCGAGTCGGCGATCGTCGCGGTCGACCTCTCGACGGGCCGGGTCCACCGCCGGCTCGCGACGCCGGCCGACCCGCGAAGCATCGAGAGCGTCAACGGGACGGGCGCCCTCGTCGCCCACACCGCGTCTAGCCGGCTGACGCTCATTGACTCGGGGCTCAGGGTTCGCTCGATCGAGGGCCGCTTCGAAGCCCCGCGCTACTCGGCGATCTCCCCCGACGGGCGCTTCGCGTACGTGACGGATTCGGCGCGCCACGAGGTAGTAATCGTGGATCTCCGGGCGCGGCGCGCGATCGGACGCGTTCCCGTAGGCGGTCCGGCGCGTCATCTCTCGCTCGATCCGAGGGGCCGGCGGCTCTGGGTCGTGCTCGGGAACAAGAGCGCCGAGATCGCGATCGTGAGCCTCGAACACGCGCGCGGGCCACGGGTCATCGATCGCGTTCGACCGCCGTTCCTCGCGCACGACGTCGGCTACGAGCCGCGAGGGGCGCGCATCTGGGTCAGCTCGGGCGACCGTAACCAGCTCGCGCTGTACGAGGACCACGGCGTCCGGCTCGTGCGCACGCTCGCGAGCGACGCACCGCCCCAGCACGTCACGTTCAGCGGCGGGCGCACCTTCGTGACGAGCGGCGACGACGCGATTCTGCGCGTGTACGACCGTGATGGGCACCTGCTGCGCTCCGCCCCGGTGCCCGTGGGGTCGTACAACGTCCAGCACGGCTGGGGTGTCGTGCTGACCCCGTCGCTGTCGCAAGGGACGCTGTGCATCCTTAGCCAACGAGGCGCGCGGATCGAGCAGCTGCGCGTCGCCCGCTCCTCCCACGATGCATGCTTCGTGATGGCGCGGTGAGGGACCTCCGGCGGTGGGCTGCTCGTAGAGTCAGCGCATGGCCGGCGGCCGCGACGAGCGCGCCTGGGTGCGCGGCGCGCAACGAGGATCGGCCTCGGACCTGGAGGCCCTCTTTCGCCTGCACTGGCCGCGGGCATTCCGCGCCGCCTTTCTCGTCGTCCACGACGCGGCCGCCGCGGAGGACATCGCTCAAGAGAGCTTTCTCGCAGCCGTCCGCGCGCTCGACCGCTTCGACCGGCGGCGCCCGTTCGGCCCGTGGCTGCACCGGATCGTCGTCAACCGCGCGATCGACTGGACGCGGGCGCGGCAACTTCGCGGAGAGATCGAGTTGCTGGACATCGTCGCCGCCCCACCCGAGCCGGAGCCGCTCGACGGAACCCTGCTCGCGTCGCTCGCCGCTCTGCCGCCGGAGCATCGAGCCGTGATCGTCCTCCGCCACCTGCTCGAGTACACGCCCGGAGAGATCGCGGAGCTGCTCGGCCTCCCGCGCGGCACGGTCAACTCGCGCCTCCGCCGCGGGCTCGACTCGCTGAAGGAGCAGGTGTGAGGCGCGAGCTCGAACGCGTCGAGATTCCCGGCGAGCACGAGGCGCGCGAGCGAGCGCGGGCGGTCGTGCTCGCAAGCCTCGCGGCGCGGCAGCCGATTCGCCGCCGAAGGTCCCTCCGCCCCGTCGTCGCGCTTGTTGCCGCCACTGCCCTCGTGGCCGCCGTTGTCAGCCCGACGGGGCGGTCTGTGATCGACAGTGTTCGCGAACGGGTCGGCGTCGAAGGAGCTGCGCCGGCGCTCTTCACGTTGCCGAGCGACGGTCGCCTCCTCGTCGGCTCAACTACAGGCGCCTGGATCGTCCAGCCCGATGGCTCGAAGCGGCTGCTCGGCGACTACCGGGAGGCCGCGTGGTCGCCGTTCGGCAACTACGTCGTCGCGACGAGGCGCAACGAGCTCGTGACGCTCGATCCGCAGGGAGCTTTGCGTTGGTCGCTGGCGCGGCCGGCGATCAGCCGTCCGAGCTGGGGCGGATCGCGGACGGACACCCGAATCGCCTACCTGAGCGGGTCGACGCTTCGCGTCGTGGCCGGCGACGGCACAGGCGATCGAATCGTGGCCCGCGGCATTGCGCCGGTCGCGCCGGTGTGGCTGCCGCGCGCGCCCCACGCGCTGACCTACGCGACGCGGGAAGGCAGGTTGATCACCGTCTCGCTCCAGACCGGCCGGGAGCTCTGGCGGACCGCGCGCGGCAAAGCAGTAGAGCGGCTCGAGTGGTCGACGGATGGACGGCGCCTACTCGTGCGCCGGGGCGGAAACGTCGAGATCCGAGATCGCACGGGCTCGCCCTTCACCGGGATCAGGCCGGCGGACGGCGCGATCTCCG
>JACCRW010000059.1 GCA_013813345.1 Actinomycetota bacterium | reverse complement strand
TGGCTCGCCGAGCGCTATCCGGCCTCGCGGATCGTCGCCGTCTCGAACTCGGCCATCCAGCGCGAGTTCCTCGAGCCGCGCTCCCCGGCGAACCTCGAGCTCGTAACCGCGGACGTGAACGAGTGGGCGCCCGCCGAGCGCTTTGACCGGATCGTCTCGGTCGAGATGCTCGAGCATGTGCGCAATTACGAGCGGCTCTTCGGCCGGATCGCCGGCTGGCTCGATCCGGACGGCCTCTTCTTCGTCCACGTCTTCTGCCACCGCGTCCACGCCTATGCCTACGACGACGGCTGGATGGCTCGGAAGTTCTTCACGGCCGGGAACATGCCCTCGGACGACCTGCTCCTCCACTTCCAGCGCGACCTCACCCTCCGCGATCACTGGCGCGTGAGCGGCGCGCACTACGCCCGCACAGCCGAGGCCTGGCTCGAGCGGCTCGACAGCAACCGCGCCGAGGTGCTCGCCGCGCTCGCGGACGCCTACGGCGCCGATCGAGCCGAGGCGTGGCTCACAAACTGGCGCGTCTTCTTCCTCGCGTGCGCTGAGCTCTGGGGCTACCGCGGCGGGCGCGAGTGGCTCGTCTCGCACTACCTCTTCGCGCCGCGACCGACCGAATCCTGACGCGAGCGAGCTACGGCCACTGCGAGACGGGATAGTCCGACTCGGGAACGACGACGCTGCTGGCGAACTTGTCGTGCCAGGTCTGCTTCTCCTCGTCCCAGAGCATCCAGAAGTAGCCGAGGAAGATCGGAATTGCGGAGACGATCCGTCCGATGTAGCGGATGAAGGCGCGGCCGTAGCCGATCTGGCCGCCGTCCGCGAGGCTCAGCACGCGGATCCCGAGTGCCTTCTTGCCGACCGTCTGGCCCGAGGTGCTGCCCTCGAAATAGGTGTAGTAGCCGAGCCCGATCAAGACCGCGAGGGCAGTTGCCGCGTTGTCACTGAGGAAGCCGAGCAGGATCGCGTTGACGACGCCGATCACGATCCCGTCGACGAACGAGGCAACGAAGCGTCGCCAGAATCCGGCTCGCGGGCCGCCCGAAGCACCGCTACCGCTCTGCGAGAACTGGATCTGCTCGGACACGGACTCTCCTTTCGCGTCGACCGGCGCGCGCGAGCCTACCGCCTCCGCCAGCCGCGCGCAGCCAATTGGGGTGGTCGGTCGCGGCCGGGGACGCCGCTCGCCGCTGCGGAGTATCGTCCTCGCGATGACGCTCGACCCGGAGACCGAGGAGCGGATCGCCGAGCCCGTCTCCGACGAGGCGATGCGGGAAACGCGGCTGACGCCGGCTCAGGCGGTCGAGAAGATGCACATCAACCTCCCCGTGCGCGGCAACCGCAAGCTGCGCCGGCTGATGGAGCGCGTCGAGGCGGACAAGCAGCTCAAGGGCTGGTGGCACGTCTCGAACGTGAATGCGGTCGTGCGGATGGAGATCAACGACCACTCCTGGGTGCACATCCAGATCGTGGCCAACATCGCGCTGAAGATCCTGCGTCAGCTCTTCAAGCACGGCGTCGAGCCGTCGCTCGTGCGGGACTACGGGCTCGAGCGCGAGGACGCCGAGGTCGTCGTCACCCTCTCGGCGCTCCTCCACTGCATCGGGATGTCAGTCCACAGGCACGGGCACGAGGACTTCTCCCTCTTCCTCGCGGAGCCGAAAATGCGTGTGCTGCTCGCCGGGATCTATGAGGAGCCAGAGCTCACCGTCGTGATCTCGGAGGTGCTCCAGGCGATCACGAGCCACCGCGCCGACGGACAGCCGCTCGCGCTCGAGGCCGGGATCCTCCGCGTCGCCGACGCACTCGACATGGCCGAGGGCCGCTCCCGGATCCCGTTCGAGCGCGGCCGGGTCTCGATGCACTCGCTCTCTGCGGCCGCGATCGACGACGTCTCGATCAAGGACGGCACGACGAAGCCGGTGATGATCGAGATTGTGATGAACAACTCCTCGGGGCTCTTCCAGGTCGACGGGCTCCTCAAGGCGAAGCTGCGCGGGAGCGGCCTCGAGCCGTATGTCGAGGTGATCGCCCACATCGACACCGACGCCGAGAAGCGCCTCGTCCAGGTCTACAACCTCGAGACCTAGGCGCTAAAATGGCGCTGCCGTTGCGGGATCGTCTAACGGTAGGACTCTGGCCTCTGGCGCCAGCTATCTAGGTTCGAATCCTAGTCCCGCAGCTCCGAAGACCCTCGACTGGAGGGTCTTTTCCATTGGCGTCTGCACCGGGTCGCTATACTCCGCGTCCTGGTACAAAGAGTGTCTGCACAGCTTCGCCGGGACGGATGTCGCGGCGAGGAACGGGCGCTGTCTCTCCCCTAGAGCGGTCGTCCAACCAAGCAGCGGCGGGGCCTCCAGGCCCCGTCGTCTTTTCGTCGAGAGCGCAGCCGTGATACCAGTACCGCATGCGCCTGCCCGGCCGACGCGCTGCGCTTCCCGCTCTCGACGAAGCGGCCGCCTACGACCGCTGCCACGGCTCTCGCGGCCAGGACGTGAGGATCGTCAAGCTGCCGCCGCGTCGGCCGCGCTTCGACGTGCTCGCCGACGGCGAGAAGCTCCGCCGCCATTTCGAGGAGCGCCTCGACGCCCGCGACGACGAGACCTGACGGACGAATCAGTGACCTGGGTCGGGGACTCGCTCGGCGAGTGCTCGCATGATCTTGAGCTGGATCGGCGGAGAGGTCTCGAGCAGGCGGGCGAAGGCGCGATCCGTGATCACGAGCGCGCGCACCGTTCCCTTGGTCGTCACGGTCGCGTTCCGCGGCCGGCCGGTGACGAGCGCCATCTCGCCGACGAAGTCGCCGCCGCCGAGCGTCGCGATCTTGCGCGACTTGCGCCGCACCTCGAGCTCACCGTCGATCACCACGAAGAACTCGCGACCTCGATCGCCCTCACGCGTGAGCTCGCGACCAGTTGCGAGCTGGAGCTCGTCGGCCACTCCCGCGATCACGTCGAGCTCCTTCCGAGAGCACTGCGCGAAGAGCGGCACCTTCCGCAGCATCTCGATCTTCGCGTTCTTTCGGAGGAGCATCGGTGCGAATCTACGCGAATCCGTCCAGAGCGTCACGCAACGCGTCGGCGCCACCGGATTCGAGCGCCTCCTCGGTCGCACGTCGACCCGCCGCGACCGCGGCGGCGAGCGCCGACCACTCTCGCAGCGCGATCGCCTGGACCTCCGGGGTCACGAGCACGAGCGCCAGCGCACGATTGCGCTCCGCGCGCTCGACCGAGCCGAGGACGGTCGCGCGGGCGAGCGTCTCGGTGATCGACGGCAACGCCGGCTCGGCCTCGCCCGTGTGGTCGATCCGGCGGACAACGTCGACCGCGACGATCGGGCCCTCGTGCGTCTCGGCCATGTGGTCGACCGGCAGGTTGTTGAGCACGCCTCCGTCGACGAGAAGCCGGCCGGCGCGCTGCAGCGGCGGCACGAGGCCGGGCAGCGTCATGCTCGCGCCTACGGCCTCTGCGATGAGGCCGCGCCTGTGCACGACGACGAGGCTCGAGACCAGGTCGGCGCTGACCGTGAAGAGCGGCCTCTCCAGCGCCTCGATCCGGGCCGAGCCGAAGACGCGCTCGAGCATCGCGCCCGCCTTGCGCGCGCGAATCAGCGAGACGCGCGGGAGCGTGTAGTCGTTGAACGGCGAGCGGCGAATGAGCTCCTGCGAGCACGTCGACTCGATCTCCTCCGCCTCGTAGCCGACGGCGGCCATCGCGCCGATGAAGGAGCCCATGCTGCAGCCGCCGATCCGGTCGAAGGCGAAGCCGGTCTCCGCGAGAGCTGCCAGAGCGCCGATGTGAGCCAGGCCGCGAGCCCCGCCGCCCGACAGGACGATCCCGAGCGATCGTCCCGTGAGGCGTCTCGCGACCCGTTCGACACCCGCCGAGAACCCCGATCCCGACGGGACGACGTGATGCGCACGCGGCGCAGCCACCTCGAGCCAGCGCGCGATCATCTGATCGGCCGCGCCGACGAACAGCAGCTCGCACTCCTCGACTCCTCGCACCCAGTCAGGCCGGGGCAGCTCGTCGCCCACAACGATGAGCAGGCGATCGCACTGGCGGCGGCAGAATTCACTCCACTGCGAGCCCGCCCCGTCGACCAGCAGGACGTAGTCGAAGCCGAGCTCGGCGCGGTCGAGTACGGAGCCGAAGTCGTCGGGCACCAGCCGCTCGCCGTCCAGCGACGCCACCGAGCCGAAGCGTCCGAGCGCGACCTCCAGCTCGCGCACGAGCTCGTGAACTCTGTTCGATCCGGTCGCCACGACGGCGAACACCGAGGGTCGCACGTCCGGAACGTCGAGGCCCCCGCTCGCCTGGAGCTGCCGAGCGAGCTCGCGGGCGATCGAGGCGGCGAGCCCGACGTCCTCCTCCACCAGCCTTCCGAAGCGCTCGGCGTCGATCTCGAGCAAGCGGGAGTCGCGGACCGCGCGGACCGACGCGGAGCGCGGCGATCCGGTCAGGAGCCCCAGCTCGCCGAGCGCCGCCCCGGCACCCAGCTCGCGCAGCACCCGCCCCTCGGGGTCGACCGCCTGAAGCCGACCCGAGAGGACGACGAAGAGCTTGTCGGAGGGCTCACCCGAGCGGAAGAGCCAGTCGCGCGCAGCCAGGCACCGCTCGACGCCGGCGTCGCGCAGCTGCTCGACGGCCTGGGCGGAGGCGCCACGGAGGAGCGGCGCCTCGCCGAGCGCGTCCGGCCTCGGAACCGCAACGTTCGTCACAGCGTCGCGGCCGTCTCGGAAGCCGACGCCGCGCGTGCCACCCGCCGAAGCGACGGGAGATCCTGCTTGCGCTCGAAGAGCACCCGTGCCTCCGCGAGGATCGGAGCCGTCTCACCAGCGCGGCCAAGCGAGGCGAGAGTCTCCGCGAGGTCGAGCAGCGCAGCGCCGTGGAGGCTGAGATAGTCGGTCGTGGCTGCCAGGCGAACACCCTCGCGCGCCAGCTCCTCGGCCCTGGGGTCGCCGTCGCGCCTCGCGAGCGCACGAGCGCGCGCCCCTCTCCAGAGAACCTGCGAGCCGAAGTCGTCGGTGGCCGCGATCTGCTCGCTGATCCGGCTGTACTCCTCGGCCTCGTCGTCGCGCCCCTCAGAGGCGTACGTCTCCGCGAGCATGGCTGCGATGGTCGAGCGGAGCTCCGTCTCGCCGATCGCGGTCAGGGCCTCGTACCCGGTGAGGAGCTCCCGCTCGGCCCCTGCTGGGTTGCCCGCCATCGTCTCGATCGCGGCGGGAATGGCAGATCGGGCGACGAGCGCGAAGGTCATTCCGAGCTCCTCGTAGATCGCTCGGCTACGCCCGTAGAGCTCGCGCGCGTCGTCCGTCTGATCTGCCATCGCCTCGAGATAGGCGAGCATCCCGAGCCACGACGCCTCCATCCAGCGCACCCCGCGGCTCTCCTCGAGCAGCTCGGCGCAGCGCTCGATCGCCCTCGGCACCGGCATCGGCCCGTAGACGAAGCTCGTCCCGAGAAGTAGCCGGATCTCCGCCTCCTCGCGCTCGTCGCCGGCGTGCCGCGCATGGACGAGAGCCTGCTCCAGCGCCTCCGCCTTCGCGCCGAAGCGACACGCGAGCCGATCGACCTCGCTGCGCAGCCTCCACGCGCGCGCGAGGCCAAGATCGTCACCCTGCTCCCGGAAGAGCGGGATTGCCCGCTCCGCGAGCCGCGCGGCCTCCTCGGCGCGGCCAGCGGCGTTCGTCTGCAAGCGGACGAACTCACGACCGATTGCGGCGCGAGTGGCGTTCGCCTCATCTTCGGAGAGCGCCGCCTGGTCGTGCGCCTGCTCCAGCATCGCTTCCGCTTCCTCGAGCTGGCCGAGTTGGAGCAGGACGCTCGCGAGCCGGATCACGATGTCGACCCGGTCTTCGTCGTCCTGATCGCCGAGCCGCATCGCCCGCTCGAAGAGGTTGACGCCTGCGGCCAGGTCGCCGCGCAGGAGGGCCCGCTGGCCGGCCGACCAGAGCTTGATTCGACCTCGCGCCCGCAGCGCGAGCGCGCCCGGACCGAGCGGCCCGAGCCCGAGCCGCTGCTCGTAGGCCTGCTCCAGGTGATAGCCGATGATCTCGTCGTACTCGGCCACCCGCTCGCCGACCCGCTCCTCGAGGAAGGTCGCGAATCCCTCGTGCAGAACCGCCCGCGTCTCCTTCGGGATCGCGCGGTAGGCGGCATCGCGGATCAGGATATGGCTGAAGCGGAACGCGTCTTCCCCGCCGAGCTCGTCGGCGTCGGGCTGGACGAGCTCCTTCCGCATCAACTCCTGCAGGCTGGCGCCCGTGTCGCGCCGTTCCGAGTCGGGCGCAAGGCTGACGACGGCCTCCCAGCCGAAGATCCGCCCGATCACCGCCGCCCGCTGGATCGTCGCCCGCTCGCGCGGCGCTAGCCGGTCGAGCCTCGCCGCGAGCAGGGCCTCGATCGACGGCGGGATCACCGCGCCGCCGAGGTGGACGTCCGCCTCCCAGCGACCGTTGCGCTTCACGAGGAGGCCGTCGTCGATCAGCATTCGCAGCATCTCCTCGACGAAGAGCGGGTTCCCCTCCGCCGCGGCGACAACCCGCGCTCCGAGGTCGGCTGCGACGTCCTCGCCGAGCAGGTTCGCGACGAGCAGCTCGCACTGCGCGTCTCCGAGCGGCTCGAGCACGATCGAGCTCGCATTCGCCAGTGAGGTCGCCCACGTAGGCACGGTCTCCGCGAGCTCCGGGCGCGAGGGGCAGAGCACGAGGATCGGCGCACCGCGGCTGAACGCCGCCAGGTACTCGATCAGGTTCAGGAATGCCGGCTCGGCCCAGTGGATGTCGTCGAAGACGACGACGACCGGCCGCTCGGCCGCGAAGCTCTCGAGTAGTCGGCGCACGGCCCACGAGATCTCCTCCGGACGGCCAAGCACGTCGTCGAG
>JACCRW010000003.1 GCA_013813345.1 Actinomycetota bacterium | reverse complement strand
GGTGCAGCTTGAGGAAGAAGCAGTCCTCACCCGTGATCCGGTAGCACTCCACGACCTCCGGGGTCTCTCGCGCGACCTCCGGGATCTTGTGGAGCTGGCGACTCGCCGGCCGGACGCGCACGACTGCCGCGAGCGGGAAGCCGAGCGCCTTCGGCTCGACAACCGCCCGGTAACCGGTGATCACTCCTGCGCGCTCGAGCCGCTGGATGCGCTCCGCCACGGCCGGCGGTGAGAGGCTGATCCTCCGGCCGAGCTCGGCCATGCTCAGCCGCGCATCCTCTTGGAGCTCGCCGAGGATCCTGCGGTCGATTCCGTCGATCTTCGCTGGTTCGATTGCCATAGCTGAAGTCTTCCTCGACTCGTTAGGCGGAGCGCACGATCGGCCTTCGATCGGCCAGCGGGAACGATAGCTGGGCGACGGCCGCTCGGAAAGCGGCCGTAAGGAAGTGCGTCCTCGCGGGTTCTCCTTGCGAAACCGACGACGAAGGAGGGCACCATGCTCAGAATCGCGACGTTCATGATCGGACTGCTCCTCACGACCGGAGCCGTCGCCGCCGCAGCGCCGCCGACGCCTCGGATCGGGCTCGGCTCGGGGCTCGGCTGCGGCGCGCAGTGCATCAAGAAGGCGCTCGTCACGCCGACCATGACGGGGGGCTCCCTCGAGGTGAAGACGGATACCGCGGCGCGGATCAAGATCTGGGTGAGCGACCAGGCGCCCGGATCCATCGATGGGAAGCCGTGGGTTCCGTTCCCGGACGACTACCTCGAGACCTGGAACTACTACTTCTCACATCGTTCAGCCTCGACAGCCTCACCGCCGGCACGCTCTACCACATCGTCGTCTCGGCGACGGACCACGAGGGTCGCACGGCCTACCGGGTGGGGACTTTCAAGACGGTCGCCCCACCCCCGCTTCCGCCGGCCATCGAGCACGAGCAGCGACCGTCGGTGTGGGTGACGCTGTGGAAGATCGAGATCCTGAACGACGCAGATCATGACTGCTGCGTGTGGGCGAACAAGGGCGAGATCCGCTTCGATCACTTCGTGAACGGCACGCGGAGACATCTCAACGGAGAGGCCAAGCGTGCGACGGGATCGAGCTTCCAGCCTCAGCACCCGTTGGCGCCGATCTTCGTCGAGAACGCACCCCGATATCTCGCGCTCAGGATCGTCGGTCGAGAGCGAGACAGGGGCGCGCCGACCGGCTTCGACTCGAGCGGCCCGGACTTCTTGAGCTGCGATTCGTATGACACCGGCACGCAGAGCTGGGACGTGAGTTGCGCGCACAAGGCCCTCGACCTCGAGAACCTCCACGACGACGTCGACGGCGGCGACTACGGTGGGATGCCGTTCGGTCACGACGCCTATGTCGTCTTCGAGTCGCCGAGCGAGAACTACCTCGAGTTCCGCGTCTACGCCTACATCGACGTCGTGTCCGCCTAAAAGACCTGCTGTTCTTGCGGGCAACCGCACGAATCAACTGTGATTCCGCAAGCGGAATGGGCGATCTTCCTTCGATCGCCCATTCCGGGATCACCGTACCGAAGCGACGATTCGGGGCGTGCGCTCGAGAGTCTTTTCCGCGATTACGGGCGCTCCGCCGGCGAGCTTCTTCGTCGGCAGCGCCATCTTCCACTACCTCGGCCCGGCCTTCGCGGTGCTGCTCTTCGCGCGCCTCGAGCCAACCGGGGTCGCCTGGCTCCGGATCGCGAGCGCCGCAGTCGTCTTCGCGGCGTGGCGCAGGCCGTGGCGGGCGTTCTCGGCGCTCGATCCGAACGGACGCCGCACCGTCGTCGCGATGGGCGCCGTCCTCGCGGTCATGAACGTCTGCTTCTACCTCGCGATCGACCGCCTCCCGCTCGGGACGGTCGCGGCGATTGAGTTCCTCCCCGTGATCGTTCTCGCCGCGCTCGGCGCGCGAACCGGCCGGAACATCGCCGCGGTCGTGCTCGCGGTGGGCGGCGTCTACCTGCTGACGAACGTCGCGCTCGTCGACGAGCCGCTCGGGCTCGCGCTCGCCTTCGCAAACGCCGTGCTCTTCGCCGCCTACATCGTCCTCGGCCACCGCGTCGCCCAACGAAGTCGAGTGGATGCGCAGAGCGGCTTCGGCGGGATCGACGGGCTGGGCGCGGCGATGCTCGTCGCGGCCGTCGTCGCGGTGCCGCTCGGCGGCTGGAACGCCCTCCCCGCGCTCGTCGATCCCGTGGCACTCGGTGCCGGGATCGGAGTCGGGATCGCATCGTCGGTCATCCCCTACGTCTGCGACCAGCTCGCGATGGCGCGCCTCGCTCGCTCCACCTACGCCCTGCTCGTCTCGCTCCTGCCGGCGACCGCGACGGTGATCGGCGCGCTCGTGCTCGCACAACTCCCGTCCTGGCTGGACGCCGCCGGGATCACGCTCGTGATCGCCGGAATCGCGGTCCACACCGAGCGGCGCGACGATGCGCCGGGCTCGCCGGACGCAACGCGGTGATCGTGATGGAGCCAGCCGGGCTCGAACCGGCGACCTTCTGGCTGCCAGCCAGACGCTCTCCCAGCTGAGCTATGGCCCCTGGGAAAGGCCGATTCTAGCGACGGTGCGCTCGAAGTGCCTGTCCCCGCCC
>JACCRW010000447.1 GCA_013813345.1 Actinomycetota bacterium | reverse complement strand
GCCGTCGCGGGCAAACCGAGCGCCGTGTAGGCGCCGCCGCCGTCGGGCGCGAGCGCCGTGATCCCGACTTGCGCGCAGACGACCGCGACGGCAGGGCCGACGCGCCGAAAGAGCGCCCAGCCGGCCTCGTAGGAGACGAGCAGGGCGATGGGCGCAAGAATCGACGCCTCGTGCAGGACGACGTCGGCCGGATCGACGAACGCGACACGCGCGACGAGCGCCAGGAAGCCATGCCAGAGCGGAAACGCGTAGCCGGGGTGGAGGCCGCCGTCGGCGAACTCGTTCACGGAGTCGAGCGAGAGCTCGTCGAAAGCGTCGAGCTTGCGAGCGCGGGCGAGGTGGAAGAGGCCGTCGCCGCCGATCTCGCCTGCGACGTGCCAGAGCAGGACGCCGAGGACGGCGCCCGCACCGAAGATCCACCAGCGGCCGGGGACGCTCTCGCCTCGCGGTGCGCGGCGGTCCACGACGAGAGCCACCACCCCGGTTAAGAGCAGCAGCACGAGCGTCAGCGCGAGCGAGCCGCCGACGAGGAACGTGACCGCAAGCGCGCCGAAGAGCGCTGCCAGCGCCCACGCGAGCGTCGCCGAGAACGAGCACACTCCGAGCGCTCGGGCGACCGTCCAGCCCGGCGCGAGCACGACCGCGGTCGCGAGCGCGAGCCGCAGCAGCGTCATCGCCGGAGCAGCTCCGGAACCCGTCCGGAGCCGAGCCAAGCGCCGCCGTCGCGGTACATCCGGCCGCGCTCGCCGCGAAAGAGCGCGCCGCGCAGCACGAGCGCCGCCCACAGCAGCCGTCGCGCCCGCTCGGCACTGCGCGCGTCGCGGTGCTTTGCAAAGAAGCGCAGATGTCCGCGCAAGTTCTCGCGGTAGAGCCGGCCGCCGTGCGAGGCGCCGCCGACGTGAAAGCACTCGGCGCCAGGGAAGAAGAGCACTTTCCAACCGGCTTGCGCGAACCGGTAGCACCAGTCCGTCTCCTCGCTGAAGAGGAAGAAGTCCTCGTCGAGCGGGCCGACGACGTCGGTCGCCTCCCGCCGGACGAGCATGCACGCGCCCATGACGACCTCCGCCTCGAGTACCCGGTCGTGCTCGAACCCACCCGCGTAGAACCCGTTCAGGAGCTGCGTCCGCGGTGCGAGCTTGCGCAGGAAGAAATACTCCGTCGCGAGCCGCCAAAGCGTGGGGAAGCCACGCACCGAGCGCTGCAGTGTCCCATCCGGGTTCGAGAGTCGCGGGCCGACGATCGCCGCCTTCGGATGCTCGTCGGCGAACGCGACGAGCTGCTCCAGCGATCCCTCGGTCAGCCACGCGTCCGCGTTCAGGATCAGGACGTACCGGCCCAAGCTCGCAGCCAGCCCCACGTTCCAGCCGGCCGCGAGTCCGCGGTTCTCGCACTCGAGAACGCGCACCTTCGGGAAGAGCTCGCCGACGACGTCGACGGTCCCGTCGGTCGAGCCGTTGTCGACGACGATCGTCTCCTCGTCACGAACGCTCTCGAGGCACTGCTCGATCCACGGCAGCGCGTTGTGCGTGACGACGACGACGCTGAGGTCAGGCATGGGTCGGCGACGGCCGTCCCCGCAGCCCCTCCCAGAGCAGGATCGCCCCACCCGGCAGCGCCAGCGCGATCGTGACTAGGAAGAAGAGGAAGCCGGCTGCGAAAGCCGGGTCTGCCGCGATCCCGACGCTCCCGAGGAAGCTGACGAAGAACGCCTCGCGCACGGCGAAGCCGTTCAGCGTGAACGGGACGAGCAGGACGAGGAAGAAGAGCGGCCCCATCACGTAGAAGATCCGCGGCGAGAGGTCGATCCCGACGGCGCGTGCGGTGGCCCAGATCGCGAGGATCCGGACCGTCTGAACGGCGAGCGTCAGCGCGAAGACGCCGGCCAGCAGCCCCGAGTGCTCGCGGAAGACATGCACGCCTTCGTACACCGAGCGCACCGGACGCTCCAAGCGCAGGCGGCGCAGCAGCGGGCTAGCGCGGCGCAGCAGCGGCCTGGCACCGCGTGCGAAGAAGACGAACGCGAGCACGATCGTCCCGAGCACGAACGCGCCCTCGAGCCATAGGTAGGCACCCACGTCGTAGCGGCCGACGGCGAGGACGAAGCCGATCGCGCCGAGCAGCACCGTCGCCGCGCCGCCGAGCGCCCGTTCGAGCAGGACGATTGCGCTGATCCCGCCGAGCCGGGCCGGGTGCCGGCGCGAGGTCTCGAGGATCCGAACAGCGTCGCCACCGAGGGAGGTCGGCAGGATCTGGCCGGCCGCGTACGCGACGAGGTACGCGCGCGTCAGCCACGGGAGCCGCTCGCGCATCCCCTGCGAGGCGAGGAGCCACTGCCAGCGGAGCGCCATCGGCACTGTGGTCAGGATCATGATCGCGACCGCGAGCGCGAACCACCACGGGCTCGCGTCGCGGAGCACGTCCACCGTCTGACCGACGTCGATCTTCCAGACGAGATACGCGGTCGCCAGACCCGTGAAGAGAAGCGTGGCGACCGGGCGGAGCAGCCGTCTCATGTGGCGCTGTCGCGGATCCGGTACAGCGCCTCGAGCACGTCGCCGATGTCCTCCTCCGAATGCGCCGGCGAGAGCGGCAGAGACAGGATCTCGTCGCCGGCGCGCTCGGCAACCGGCAGCCGCGGCTGCTCGGGGAAGCTCTCGCGGTACCAGGTCAGCCGATGCACGGGGAGGAAGTGAATCGAGGTCGAGATCCGCTCCTCGCCGAGCGCGCGCTGGAGCTCGTCGCGGGTGAGGCCGAAGCGCTCGGCGTCGACCCGGACGACATAGAGGTGGAGGGCATGCGTGTCGCGCGGGTCGCGCGCGAGCGGCTCGATCCCGTCGAGCTCGGCGAGGCCCTCGTCGTAGAGCTCGAACTGGCGCTGCCGGCGCGCTGTGTGCTCCGGCAGCTTGTCGAGCTGGACGAGAGCGATCGCCGCGAGCACGTCGGAGAGGTTCGACTTGTAGCCGGGGACGGTGAGGTCGTAGAGCGAGCCGTCGCCGCGGCGCATCAGGCGGAGGTTGCGGATCGCGTCCGCGACCGCGTCGTC
>JACCRW010000080.1 GCA_013813345.1 Actinomycetota bacterium | reverse complement strand
CGCTCGAGGCCTACCTCGCCGGCTCCGATGCGGTGCTCCAGCCCCGACTCGACGATGGGCCGACGCAGGAAGACGTCAGGCAGCTCCTCGACTGGCTCGTCGCCGTGCTCGTGGAGCCGATCGGAGGCGGGGTGGTCGCTGGGCTCATCGCCGACCTGCAACACGATCCCGACCTGGCCGAGCGGTTCCACCGCGACGTCGTGCCCGCGCGCCGCCGAGCCATGCTCGAGGCGCTCGCCCGAGCCCGGCAACGCGGCGAGCTCCGGGCGGACGCCGACCTCGAGCTCGCGATCGACGCGCTCCACGGAGCGATCATCTACCGCCTGCTCCTGAGCGGAGAGCCGCTGGATGCCGGCTTCACCGAGCGGCTCGCACAGCACGTGCTCGACGGGATCGCGCGCGCGTAGCGAGCCGATGGGCGGTCATACTGCGGCGTGGCCTCGTACTCGGTCAACAAGCGCGCGGTGGCCCAGGCGCGACGTCTGATCGAGACCCGCCAGTACGTGCTCGAGAGCGACTGGGGCGACGTCCAGCCGAGCGCCGACGACGAGAACGCGTTTCTCGCCTCGCACTCGTGGGACGCCTACGCCGAGTGGCACCTCGGCCTCACCGAGGGTGCGACCGAGGAGACGAAGTCCCGGTACGGGTTCGTCTCCGGCGACTTCCGTCGCGTGCACCGGACCGGATTGATCGCGTGCCAGTATCGAGCCGCGGAGTGGCGGCACAAGGAGATCGAGCTCGCGGCGCACGAGCTCCTGCAGCTCCTCGACAAGACGAGCGCCTGACGCACCTTCCCAGCGTCAGCCCGCGGTCGCGGCCGAGCCGACCGGACGGAGCGCCGCCCGAACGAGCAGCCAGACCGCGGTGAGAGCTGCAAGCGCGGCGGTGCCTGCGAGCGCGGCCGGATACCCCGTCTCCGAAGCGACCGCCGCCAGGAGGAAGGGCGCCGCGAACCCGACGTAGGTCAGGGCGAAGTAGATGCCCGTCAGCGCTCCTCGCTCCGTCGGGAGGGAGAGCGTCTCGATCAGGCGAAGTCCAGCGGTCAGGCAGAGCCCGTACGCACAGCCGAGGAAGAGCGAGACGACCACGAGCAGAACCGCGCCGGCTGCGGTCACCGCCACCATCGCCACGCCCAGGCCGACCACGCCGAGCGCCAGCCCGAGCGCGGCTCCCCGTTCCTCCCCGAAGCGCCGGCCGGCCGGCTGCACGAGAACGCCGGTGAACGCGCCGATCGCGGTGATCGCCCCGCTGTAGACGATCGCGAGGCCGCCGACCTCGCCGATCTCGGCCGGCAGGGCGGCGAAGGCGATCGTCGGCAGAGCGAACACCCACGGCGCCATCGGCACGACCGTGAGCCAGAAGGCGGGCCGCGCAGGCTTGGGGACGCGGAGCCGGATGCGCGGCGTCGCAGGCGTCCGCGCCGCAACCGTCTCCGGAATTCGCCTGGCCAGGGGAATCACGGCGGCCATCAGCGCGAGATGGACGACGTACGGGAGCACGTCCGGCGCCGGCAGGAGCTCCGCGACGAACCCCGCCACAAGCGGGCCTCCGCCGAAGCCCAGGGTCATCGCGATCGCTGCGCGTCGGGCACCCGTCCCCGGAGACGCGCCGCGGTGTAGCTCCGTCATCCAAGCTCCGCCCGCGCTGAAGACGACGCCCGATGCTACCCCGGCGAGCAGGCGTCCCGCGAAGAGGCCGGCCACGCCGAGCGAGCCGACGGCGAGAGCGACGCTCGCGGCCGCGGAGAGCAGCGCACCCGCGCCGACGAGCCTCCGCCGGCCAAAGCGATCCGAGGCCGGGCCGCCAAGCAGGAGACCGGGGACGAGGCCCGCCGCGTAGATGCCGAACGCGGCCGCCCGCGTTGTGTCGGATAGGTCCAGCGTGTCGCGGTAGACGAGCAGGAGCGGCGCGAACTGATTCGCACCCCAGCCGACAGCGAAGAGCACGAGGGCGAGCGGCAGCCAGGCGCGCGATGAAGTCACGCGACGGACGATAGGCGGCTCGCGTCAGTCCGGGTCGAGCCGGGCGAGCCCGCTCTCGTAGGCGTAGATCACGGCCTGGACGCGGTCGCGCAGCCGCAGCTTCCGGAGGATGTGCCGGACGTGCGTCTTCACGGTCGACTCCTCGACGAAGAGCTCCGAGGCGATCTCGCTGTTCGAGAGCCCGCGCGCGATCAGCCCGAGCACCTCGCGCTCGCGGGCGGTGAGCTCGTCGAGCCGCGCCTCCGCACGAGCGTCGGGCGCAGGCTGCCGCGCCAGCCGCCGGATCACGGTCCGCGTGACCGAAGGGGAGAGGAGCGAATCGCCGGCAGCGACCGTGTGGATCGCCGCGAGCAGCTCCTCCGGCCGCGTGCGCTTGAGCAGGAACCCGGAGGCGCCCGCGTTGAGCGCGCCGAAGATGTAGTCGTCCTGCTCGAAGGTCGTCAGGATCACGACTTTCGCCTCGGGCGAGGCGGCGACGATCTCACGCGTCGCCGAGATCCCGTCGAGGTCGGGCATGCGGACGTCCATCAGGACGACGTCAGGGGAAAGGGCGCGGGTCTCGCGGACGGCAGCGCGGCCGTCGCCGGCCTCGCCGACGATCTCGATCGAGGCGTCGCTCGAGAGCACGGCCCGAAGGCCCGCCCGCATCAGGTCGTCGTCATCGACGAGGAGCAGACGCACGG
>JACCRW010000104.1 GCA_013813345.1 Actinomycetota bacterium | reverse complement strand
CGGCGGGCGGAGCGAGCGCGGAGAGCAGCGCTTGCCGCTCGTCGTCCTCCGGCTCGGGTGTCACCTCTACCTCCATGGCGCCAGCCTAAATCACTCCTACGGGGGATTCTCCTCGAGACGGCGCGATGCAAGATCGAGTACTGGCGTCTGCGAAGGAGGGCAACATGCTGCAGTGGAAGAACCCGAGGTTCCTCATCGTCCTGGTGGTGCTGGCGAGCCTCGCGACGACGTTCGGCAGCTGGGGCTGGGATCTCGCCAGCTGGGGCTGGTAGCAACGGTCCGATGGGCCTCGGGGGACACATGCCCCCGCGGCTCGCGGCCGTCGTCGCTCCCGTCTACCTGACGGGACTCGCCGTCACGGTCGCCGCCGCGGCCTCGTTCGCCACCTCACCGCGGAGCTTCCTGGCGCTTCTCGGAATCGCTGGCCTGCTCATGGCTTCGACCTTCTCCGAGCGCTACCCGGTGCCGCTCGACGGGATCGATACCGGCGGGGTCTCGCTCACCTTCGTCTTCGCGGTCGCGACGATCGTGCTCTACGGCTGGCAGGCGGGCGTGATCGTCGGCTTCGCCGCTCCGGTGATGCAGCTCCTCGAACACCGTCCGCCGCTCCGGGTCGGCTTCAACGCCTCCGTGCTCGCAGCGGCCGGCGCCGCCTCGGGGGCCGCGCTGGCGCCGCTGCACGGCTCGAGCGCGGCACACGTCGTCGCCCAGGTCGCCGTCTGTGCCTTCGTCCACTACACGGTCAACGTGTCTCTGATCAGCGCGGTCGTCGGCACGAGCTCCGAGAAGTCGGTGCTCGAGGTCGCGCGCTCGAGCTTCTCGGTCACGATGCTCCCCTTTGCCCTGATGGGCTCGGCGGCGCTGATCCTGGTCGTGCTCTGGCAGCGCGCGCCGGTTCTCTCAGGCGCTCTCGTCGGCCCCCTGCTCGCGATCGCGCTCTACCAGCGCTCGACCTTCCGCGAGCTCCGCGCAATGCGGCTTGCGCTCACCGACCCGCTCACCGGTCTCGGCAACCATCGCCACTTCCACGACCGGCTCGAGCGCGAGGTCGCCGATTCCCGCGAGCAGGGATACCCGCTCACCCTCTGCCTGATCGACATCGACGACTTCAAGCGGATCAACGACCGCTATGGGCATCCGGGCGGGGACAAGGTGCTCGCGCAGCTTGCGACGCGCCTGCGCCAGGGCGGCGAGGCCTTCCGCCTCGGTGGTGACGAGTTCGCGATCCTGCTCCCGGGACGGGACGAAGAGGGAGCCAGGATCGCCGCCGAGGCGATCGTCCGACGGATCGCGGCCGTCGAGATCGCCCCCGCCGGACCGGCCGGCTCGGTCACCGTCAGCGCCGGGATCGCCACGGTTCCGGTCGAGGGGCTCGAGCGGGACGAGCTCGTACGCCGCGCCGACAGCGCCCTCTACTGGGCGAAGGAGTACGGCAAGGATCAGGTTCGCGTCTATCGCCCCGACGTGGTCGAGATCGCGGAGCTGAAGCGGCTCGCCGCCGGGCCCGACCGGGCCGCCCGCTTCCGCGCCGCCGCGAGCCTCGCCCGGGCCGTCGACGCGCGCGACGCCTACACGGGCAGCCACTCCGAGCGGGTCGCCGAGCTCGCCGCGCGAATCGCGACCCGCCTCGGCGTCGATCGCGAGCAGGTCGAGCTCACCCGCCTCGCGGCCAGCCTCCACGACCTCGGCAAGCTCGCGATTCCCGAGGAGATCCTCCGTAAGCCCGGACCGCTCTCGGAGACGGAACGGCTCGTGCTCGAGCGGCATCCGCAGATCGGCTTCCGCATGCTCGAGTCGCTCGGCGTCGACCCCGTCGCCGACTGGGTCCTGCACCATCACGAGCGCTGGGACGGCGCCGGCTATCCACACGCGGTCGCCGGCGAGACGATCCCGCTCGGGGCTCGGATCATCTTCGTCGCGGATGCCTACGACGCGATGACGTCGGATCGCGTCTACCGGGAACGGCTCTCGGACGACGAAGCGCTCGAGGAGCTGGAGCGCTGCGCCGGGACCCAGTTCGACCCGGAGATCGTGGCGGCTCTCGCCGAGGAGCTCGGGATCGCCGACCAGACCGTCGTCGCTTTCTCCGCCTGAGCTACAGCGGTACGAGTCGCGTCGCCGTCGCCTTGAACGATGCGACCACGAGCTCCCCTTCCCGCAGGTCGAGGCGCTCGACCGAGCCGGTCGTTAGCTCCGCCGTCAGGGGGCCGACCCGGACGCGGACGCGGTTCCCGAGCGAGACAAGCGATGTCACCGCGCCGGTCACGTGGTTCAGCGTCGAGTCGGCCGGCGCCTCCCGCGAGAGCGCGATTTCCCAGGGATAGACGGCGAGCCCGACGCGCCCCTCGCCGGCGGCGGTGGAATAGGCCGTCACCCCGTGGTCGAGGACGATCTCCGTCAGGCCGTCTCTCCCCGGTCGGGCGCTGCCCGGCAGGAGATTCGCGCCCGTGAAGCTCGCGACGAAGCCGCTTGCCGGGGCCGCGAGCAGCTCAGCCGAGCGCCCGAGCTGGAGGATCTGCCCATCGACGATCACGCCCACCCGGTCGGCGAGCGCGGCGGCGTCCTCGAAGTCGTGCGTCACGAGAACCGTCGGCAAGCCGAGGTCGCGCAGGAGCTCGCCCAGCTCAGCGCGCACGGTTCCCTTCGTATGGGCGTCGAGCGCCGAGAGCGGCTCGTCGAGTAGGAGCACGGCGGGGTCGCGGGCGAGCGCGCGGGCGAGCGCGACCCGCTGGCGCTCGCCGCCCGAGAGCTCACCCGGTCGGGCGCGCGCGAGCTCGGAGATGTGGAAGCGCTCGAGCAGCTCCCCCACGCGCGCTCGGCCGCCGAAGCCGACGTTCGCCTCGACGGTCAGGTGGGGGAAAAGCGCGTACTCCTGGAAGACGAGCCCGACCGAGCGCCGTTCGGGCGGCAGCGAGATCCGGCGACCAGTTTCGGGCGCAGTGTCGAGCCAGACGTCCGGCCCCAGCGCGATCCGACCCGCGTCCGGCCGCAGCAGCCCTGCGATCGCCCGCAGCACGCTCGACTTTCCGGCTCCGGAGGGCCCGACGAGCGCGAGGGTCTCGCGCCCGACCTCGAGCTCTACGTGGAGCGCGAAGGAGCGAAGAGGGTGGTCGAGCCGGACGGCGAGCGTGTCCATGAGGGGAGCAGCTTGACGACGAGGAGGATCGCCGCGCTGACGACGGCGAGCTCGGCGCCGATCGCGAGCGCGAGCTCGAACCGGACGTCGAACTGCTCGTAGATCGCGAGCGAGAGCGTCTGGGTGACTCCCTGAAGCGACCCGGCGAACATGATCGTCGCGCCGAACTCGCCGATTCCCCGAGCGAACGAGAGCGCCCAGCCGGCGCCGAGCCCGCCGGCTGCGAGCGGCAGGGCGACGCGGAAGAAGGTGCGAGCCGGCGAGGCGCCGAGCGTGCGGGCGGCCGCGGGCAGGTTCGGATCGACGGCCTCGAAGGCGGCGATCGCGGCCCGGAGGTAGAACGGGCTCGCCACGAACGTGACCGCAAGCACGACGGCGATCTGGGTGAACGGGATCGAGAGCCCGAGCGCCGTGAGCTGGTCGCCGAGGAGGCCGAAGCGTCCGAAGGCTGCCAGGAGCCCGATCCCCGCAACGGCGGGCGGGAGCACGAGCGGCAACTCGATCAGGGTGATCACGAGCGCACGACCCGCGAAGCGGCGCGTCGCGATCAGGTAGGCGGCCGGCGTCCCCACGAGCAGGATCAGCAGGTTGGCGATCGCGCTCGTCTTCGCCGTCACGAGCACCGCGTCGATCGCCGCCTCGCTCCGCATCCCGTCGAGCAGGTCGCCGGGCGGGATCCGCAGGAAGATCGCGAGCACGGGCAGGAGCAGGAAGCCGAGCGCGACCGCGGCAGCGAGAACGAGCAGGAGCGGGAAGACGCGGCTCAGGGGAGCCCGAAGCCGGCTCGCGCGAGCTCGCGGCGGCCGTCGGCGCCGAGCAGGCTGGCGATCAGCTCGAACGCTCCGGCGCGATTCTTCGAGCTCTTGACGACCGCGACCTCGTAGCGGATCGTGGGCTGCGAGCGCCGCGGCAGCGGGATCGCGACGAGCCGGCCGCCCGCGGCGCGCACATCGGTCGCGTAGACGAACCCGGCATCCGCCTCGCCGAGCGCCAGTTTGCCGACGATCCCCCTCACATCAGGCTCCTGGCTGACGGCCTTGCGGAGGACTCGCAGCAGCTCGAGCCGCTTCAGCACCTCGCGCGTATAGAGGCCGACGGGCACCTTCGCGCCGGCGACCACGAGCTTCAGGCTCGGTCGTTTCGCCAGGTCGCAGACGGAGCGGATTCGGGCTGGGTTGCGCTTCGGCACCGCGAGGACGAGCGAGTTCGTCGCGAAGGTGCGCGGCCGCTCGACGAGGCCCTCGCGGTGGAGCTGCTGGGTGTAGATCGGGCTGGCGGAGGCGAAGACGTCGGCCGGCGCGCCCTGCCGGATCTGGAGCGCGAGCTGGTTCGAGCCTGCGAACTGGAACCGAGAGGCCGCTGAGATCCGGGGCAACGACTCGGTCAGCGAGGCGGCGGCGTAGACGGTGACAGGATCGTCGGTCTGTGCACTCGTCCACCCCGCGCCGACAAGGGCGACGAGCGCCAGCGCGGTGGCGCGGAGCCTCATCGCTCCACCATCACGGAGGTCGCCTTGACGACGCCGGCGGCGCTCGCTCCCGGCTTCAGGCCGAGTTGCTCGACGGACTCTCGCGTGATGATCGCGACGACCCGCGCTGGCTCGGTCACGTCGATCTCGACGCGGGCGAGGAAGCCCTCGAGCTCGACCGTACGGACGACGCCGCGGAAATGGTTGCGGGCGGAAAGCTCCTGCTCGCCCGTCGGCGCGCGGAGCCGCTCGACTTCGGACGCCGAAACGACCCGCCGGTTCGCGGCGTCGCGGTCGACCGCGATCTTGCCGGCGCGATCCCAGCGCCGCAGCGTGTCGACGCTGATCCCGAGCGCGCGAGCCGCCTCCTGGGCTGAGAGAGCGTGCCTAGGCATTGCCTAGACACTAGTAGAATCGTGCAGTGAACGTCCAGCTCGTCGCCGACCCCGCCGAGTTCCTCGATCGGGCCGGCGGACTCCTGCTCCGCGACGAGGCGCGGCACAACCTCGCGCTCGGACTGCTCGGGACGCTCCGAGACCATCCATGGCGCTACCCCGAGCACCAGTTCTGGCTCGTCGAGGAGGTCGGCGAGGTCGTCGGCGCGGCGCTCCGAACGCCTCCGCACGGACTCGTGCTCGCCCAACCTCTCGCCGAAGGCGCAGTCGAGGCTCTTGCGGGTGCCGTCGAGGAGGAGCTGCCCGGTGCGGTCGGGGCGACGCCGGAGATCGAGGCGTTCGCCGAAGCGTGGAGTCGCAGGCACGGCGTGCCGTGGAGCATCCGCTTCAGCCAGCGCATCTTCGCGCTGAACGACGTGATCCCGCCACGACCGTGCGCAGGGGCGGCGCGAACCGCGACGGCTGCCGACAGCGCTCTACTCACGGACTGGCTGCGCGCCTTCTCGATCGAGGCGCTCGGCGAGGACGATCCCGACGAGGCTGCGCTCGAGGCGAATGTCGAGCACAAGCTCGTCGCCGAGGACGCCGCCTACGTCCTCTGGGAGGTCGACGGCGAGCCGGTCTCGTGCGCGGCATACGGCAGCTCGACTCCGACAGGAACTCGGATCGGACCGGTCTACACGCCGCCCAAGCACCGGGGCCGCGGCTACGGGAGCGCGGTCACGGCCCACGTCTCAGCCGAACGGCTCGCCGCCGGCCGTCGCTTCTGCTTCCTCTACACGGACCTCGCCAATCCGACCTCGAACAAGATCTATGCCGACATCGGCTACCGCCCGGTTTGCGACTCGCTCCAGGTGCAGTTCGGTTAGAGCCGCCTTCCTGCCTTTTCTAGCCAAGAATCGCGAAGCGATTCTTGGCTAGAGCGGGATGTTGCCGTGCTTGCGTTTCGGCGTCGGCTCGCGCTTCGTCAGTGCGGTCTCGAGCGCGGAGACGAGGACGGGACGCGTTCGCCGCGGCTCGATCACCTCGTCCACGTAACCGCGCTCGGCGGCGTGGTACGGATTCGCAAAGCGCTCCTTGTACTCGGCGATCAGCTCCGCGCGGCGGGCGTCGGGGTCGGCAGCCTCGGCGAGCTCCTGGCGGAAGATGATGTTGACAGCGCCCTCGGGCCCCATCACCGCCACCTCGGCGGTCGGCCAGGCGAGGTTGAAGTCGGCGCGGATGTGCTTCGAGCTCATAACGTCGTAGGCCCCCCCGTAGGCCTTGCGGAGGATCACGGTCAGCTTCGGCACCGTCGCCTCGGCGTAGGCGTAGAGCAGCTTCGCGCCGTGGCGGATGATCCCGCCCCACTCCTGCTCGGTTCCGGGAAGGAAGCCGGGCACGTCGACGAAGGTGACGAGCGGGATGTTGAAGGCATCGCACGTGCGCACGAAGCGGGCAGCCTTGGTCGAAGCGTCGATGTCGAGCACACCGGCAAGCGCCTGCGGCTGGTTGCCGACGATCCCGACCGCATGCCCCGCGAGCCGCGCGAAGCCGCAGACGATGTTCTCGGCCCAGCGCTCCTGCACCTCGAGGAACTCGCCATCGTCGACGATCTTCCCGATCACCTGCTTGACGTCGTACGGCTTGTTGGCGCTGTCCGGAATGAACGTGTCCAGCTCGGGCGTCTCCCGGTCGGGCGGGTCGGACGGCGCCGCGTAGGCCGGCGACTCGAGGTTGTTCTGGGGGAGAAACGAGAGCAAGTAGCGCGCGTCCTCGAGCACGGCCTCCTCGTCGGTCGCCGTGAAGTGCGCGACCCCGGACTTCTCCGCATGCGCCGCCGCGCCGCCGAGCTCCTCCTGCGTCACCTCCTCGCCCGTGACGGTCTTCACCACATCGGGGCCGGTGATGAACATGTACGAGCTGCCTTCGGCCATCAGCACGAAGTCGGTGATCGCAGGCGAGTAGACCGCGCCGCCGGCGCACGGCCCGAGCACGAGCGAGAGCTGCGGCACGACCCCCGAGGCCTGAACGTTGCGCCAGAAGATCTCCGCGTAGCCGGCGAGCGAGACGACGCCCTCCTGGATCCGCGCCCCGCCGGAGTCGTTGATCCCGAGCACGGGGCAGCCGTACTTAACGGCGAGATCCATCACTTTGCAGATCTTCTCCGCGAAGACCTCGGAGAGCGAGCCGCCGAAGACCGTGAAGTCCTGGCTGAAGACGAAGACCTTGCGCCCGAAGATCGTGCCGTAGCCCGTCACGACCGCGTCGCCGTAGGGCCGGTTCTCCATCGAGTCGAAGTCGAGGTTGCGGTGGCGGACGTAGCGGTCGAGCTCGACGAAGGAGCCGGGATCGAGCAGCCTCTCGACCCGCTCGCGGGCGAGTAGCTTGCCACGCTCGCGCTGCCGCGCGACGGCTTTCTCGCTGCCGGCGTGCTCGGCCTGCTCGTTCAGCTCCTGCAGCCAGGCGAGCTTGGCCGCGGTCGTGTCGTGGAGCTCCGCCATCGCCGGTGAGCGTAACG
>JACCRW010000333.1 GCA_013813345.1 Actinomycetota bacterium | reverse complement strand
TCGTACATGCTCGCGCCGATCAGCTCGGCGTCGGTGTGCGCGCCGACCCAGGCGTCCTTGAAGCGCCAGCCCTCGCGCTCTTCCGTGCGATCCCACTCGTCTGCGTTGAGATTGAAGATCTTCATGCCGCAAGCCTAGTAGCCCGATTCGGTTGCTACCGCACTGCGGGTAAACAGCTTCCAGTGCCCCTCGGAGACGACTTCGACGGTGCCGTCGACGACTTTGATGGCGGTCTCATCGTCGATCGCATACGCAGGCCCCGACAAGCCGGCGGCCCACCGTTCGGCAGCGGCCATAGTGTTTGTCGGCAGGTCCGGATTTTCGACGTGCGGGAAGATCGAGAATTCGACCAGTCCCAGCGCTTCATCGCCGCCGTCAGGAGGAGTCCAGATGACGAAGTCCTCCCCGATCCTGGGGGTCATCACCATGCTCCCGGCGCTCAATCCAACCCAGACCGTCTCGAGCGACGGCAAGAGGTCAGCCAATCCGGACTCCCGCATCCAGTGGCACAGATACAACGAGTCGCCGCCGTTCACCAGCAGGGCGTCAGTCTCCTTGACCAGGGGAACCCAGAGTTCTTCGTCGATGCTGGGCAGTGCGGTGAGCTCCAGCACTCCCAGGGACTTCCAGCCCAACTCGATCATTGGGCAGCGGGGCTCTTGTCCGCTGATGAAGTTCCATGCCCTGGGGGGACCGGCCATGGGGTGCCCGTACGACGCGGTGGGAATGCAGAGGGCGCTCGACTCGGCAATCGGCTTGCCCAGTAGGTCGACCAGCGCGTCGTGGATGCTCGTGTTCTTGATGCCAGCGGACGTGAGAAGAAACTTCATGCCACCTCCGTGGAGTCGTTGTTGCAGGCGTGAACGTTCTAGCGGCTTACGGATCTCTATGCGGTAGAGACCGGCAGACCACCGAAAACTCATCGCCTCCGGCCACAACCAGCCTCACGTCCTCGGGCGTCATTCCCGAACACTGGCCCAGCCGAGCGGAGCTTCCTCAATGCTTAACTGCGTCACGGCTCGGGTGCAACCGTCGGCGCAAATCGCTTTAAGATCACCGCCGTGAGAGACCTCGACGAAATCCGCGTAACAGCACAGGACAAGTCGCCACTCGGCGCTGATCGCACCAAAGAGATCCTGGACACCAACTTTCGACGGATTCCGCTTCGCACGCAATACGCACTAGCGCAGTTCCCCCTCGGATCGGCATCGGTGCTCGACGTCGGATGCGCCTACGGCACGAGCCTCGCCCATTTCGGTAACGGCTCGATTGGGCTCGACAACAACCCGGAAGCAGTCGCGTTCTGCAAAGCCCTAGGCTTGGAAGCCCAGGACGTCGACGTGGACGACGATTTCGACCTCGGCGGACGAGAGTTCGACTACATCTGGGTTTCCGACATCCTCGAACACCTCGAAGCACCGCGTCTCCTTCTACGCCGACTGATTCCGGCGTTAGCACCCACCGGCAAGTTGCTCTTGCAGACGAGCGTCTTGCCCTCACGACTCGCGCGACGCGTGTTGCGCTCACGAGGCAAGCAGCCATTCGACGCCGACGTCCACTATCACCAGTGGACTCAGGAAACGATGACACACCTGCTATCCAGAGCTGGCTACCACGTTCCGCGTGTTCTCGTCCCGCGACCTCCCGAGCTTTCAGCGGTGTCTCTCTTTCTCAGGCCTGCGTTCGCTCCGAGACTCATCTTCGTCGCGTCGCCCGACGAGGCGACTCTTCGCACCGTCGAGCGCTCAGAGAACAGAAACCGGCGGCTCGCCTGACGCACCCTGCGCCGGGGGCCATTGCGCAACACTGGCCCAGCCGAGCGCGCGTGTTCCTGAGCCGATTAGCTTGCTCCCGGGCTGGGGGTAAACAGCTTCCAGTGCCCCTCGGAGACGACTTCGACGGTGCCGTCGACCACCTTGATGGCGGTCTGATCGTCAAT
The DNA here is from genome assembly GCA_013813345.1 of Actinomycetota bacterium. Taxonomy (GTDB): domain Bacteria; phylum Actinomycetota; class Thermoleophilia; order Gaiellales; family Gaiellaceae; genus Gaiellasilicea. The sequence goes on along the minus strand of JACCRW010000333.1, from coordinate 1,041 downwards.
CGCGTACGCAGGCACTGACAACCCGGCGGCCCATTTTTCGATGTTGGCCAGGGAAGTGTCCGGCATATCCTCACGCTCCAGGTGCGGAAACAACGAGAAATCAACCAGTCCGAGCGCTCTCTCGCTGCCGGTGCGGATCACTGTCGTCGTAGGTCTCTCCTCCGAAGTCGGGAGTCGCGCCACCCCTCAGGGTCGAGTCATCGCGCGAGTCTTTTCATCAGTTCGTGGCAGCGCTCCACTCGGACTGCCGCTTGTGGCTCGGGCGAGGGCCGCGGGCGACGACCGCAGCTCCGAGTCCGAGCGCTATGCAGAGCGGTGAATAGAGGGCGAGGTCGAGCTGCGCGTAGGTCGAGTCGAGACCGCTGATCAGGTCGATCGGGATGGAGAGGGCCCCGCGGGCGATGAGGAGGCCGGCGACGCACCACGCTGCGGCGGGAAGAAACCGCTCGCGTCGGCCGGCGCCGACCGCCGCGACCACTGTTGCTGCTGCGCCGACCCCGGCCGCGACCGCCCAGACGAGCGGCTCCGGCGGGAACTCTGCGCCGGCTCCCACAACCCGCTCCGCGAGCGCCTCGTCCGTGCCGCCCGGCCATCTCCATCCCAGCGCCCAGGCAGCGTGGATCGCAGCGACCGCGCCGAGAGCCGCTGGTACGACGATGCGGGCGGGACGAAACATGCGGTAGCCGAGCGGAGGTCGGTCGGTGGGTCGTCCAGCGCTGGGAGGGAGCTTTCCGAGTGCGCGGCCGAGTGCGACCACGATCCCGTTTGCGATCCGAAGCCAGCGCGGGATGCGCGTGGCCCGGTGTAGCCGCCCGGTCGCCTCGAGCTCGGCCCGATCGAACGCCGTCTCGAGCATCGCATCGTGCGAGCCGATCAGGATCGGCACGATCGGTCGCATCCATCGGCTCGTCTCCGCCGTGAGGAAGTGAGTCAGCCGGCTTCGATCTGGTCCGAGCGCCTCGAGCTCGAAGCCGTGCGTCCCCGACAGACCGCCCTCCGGGGAGAACTCGAAGACGATCCGCCGACCAGGCTCGTACTCCA
>JACCRW010000056.1 GCA_013813345.1 Actinomycetota bacterium | reverse complement strand
CGAGAGCGTGCTCTGGGCCGGCTCCGCGGAGGAGACGGCGGCCGCGGTCGCCGAGGCGTCGGGCGGGGGCGTTGACTACGCGATCGAGGCGACCGGCCTGCCCGAGGCGATGCAGGCCGCATTCCTCTCCACTCGGCCCCGCGGCGCGGCTGTCCTGATCGGCATTCCGCGCAAGGACGCCGTCCTCTCGCTGCCCGCGCTCTCGATCCCCCGCATGGAGCGCCGCGTGCTCGGCTCCATCTACGGCTCCTCGCGGCCCGAGCGCGACTTTGCCCTCTCGCTCGACCTCTACCGTCGCGGCCGGCTTCCGCTCGACCGCCTGATCTCGCACCGCCTCCCGCTCGAAGACATCGGACGCGCCTTCGAGCTGATGCGCTCCGGCGAGGCGCTGCGGGTCGTCCTCGACCTCAGCCCCGCCCAACGCAAGGCGGCAGCGTGACCCCGGAGGAGCTCGACGGCCGGATCGGCGAGGGCTGGGGAGGCGTCAAGCCGAACGGGAGCCACGTCAACGTCGTGCTCGCGCGGCGCGGCAGCGTCACGGCCGCGGCGGCGACGAGCATGCTGGCCCACCCGTCTCCGGGCCACACTCCGGTCCTCGTCTGCGTCGGCGAGGAGGAGTCCCGCTACGAGCCGGTCTGGCCGCCGACGCTGATGATGAACAAGGCGACCGCCGTTGACGAGCGCCACGAGACGCTCACCTGGGGCGCCGCCCAGCTCGGGATCGCGCAGGGAGTCCTGGACGCGGTCGCGGACGGCGTCATCGAGGCGACCCACGACATCGTCGTGCTCGTGGCCGTCTGGGTCGACCCTGCCGCGGACGACGAGACCGCTCTGCGCCGCGCGAACCGCGAGTCGGTGCGCAAGGCGATCGGGATGTGCATCGAGGGACGAGATCCCGACGCGGTCGCCCGCATGGTCGCCGAGCGCGACTCCGTCAAGAGCCCGTTCTACGGCGGCAGCTGATGAAGATCAGCGGCATCGAGACGCGGGAGTACGCGGTTCCGTTCGACCCGCCCTTCGTCGCAGCGTGGGATCCCGTACCGCGAGCTCGTCAGGAGGCGACGCTCGTGATCGTCCACACCGACGAGGGCGTGGCGGGGTACGCGAGCGGCGACGGACTGCGGGACCGCGAGCTGCTCGAACGCCTGCTCGTCGGCCTCGACCCGCTCCGGACGGAGGTCGTTCGCGAGCTCTGCGAGACGGTCGACTTCCACGGCGGTCGTCCCTGGACGGCCGAGGTCGCCGTCTGGGACCTCGTCGGCCGGATCCTCGACACACCGTGCTGGCAGCTGCTCGGTGGGCGCTCCGACCGACTGCTCGCCTATGCCTCCACCGGCGAGGCCGCCGACGCCGAGGAGCGCGTCGCGCGCTGCCTGGCGCTGCGGGACGCAGGCGTTCGCGCGGCCAAGATCCGCTTCGCGAGCGACGACTGGCGCGAGGACGTCGAGCTCGTCGCCCGCGTGCGCGACGCGGTCGGGCCCCGATTCGACCTCATGGTCGACGCCAAACAGGGCTGGCGCATGCCCGGCGACCTGGCCCCGCGCTGGGACGTCGCCACAGCCCTGCAGTGCGCCCGCGCACTCGAGCCGTTGGGCGTCTACTGGCTCGAGGAGCCGCTGCGGACAGACGACGTCGAGGGCTACGCGGCGCTGCGGGCCGGCACGGCGCTGCGGATCGCCGCCGGCGAGATGGCGCGCAGTGCGCACGAGGCCCGCGACCTCGTCGTGCGCGGCGGCGTCGACGTGATCCAGACCGACGTCGTCCTCTCAGGAGGGATCGGTGGCTGCCGGCGGCTCGCCGCGCTCGCCGATCTCCACGGGCGCGCCTGGTCGCCGCACACGTGGTCGAACGGCCTCGGGCTGGTCGCGAACCTCCACCTGGCGCTGGCGGTGTCGACCTGTCCCTACGTCGAGGTGCCGTACGACCCGCCGGCCTGGTCGGCGAAGCGGCGAGACTGGCTGTTGCCCGAGCCGCTCAAGATCGCCGCGGACGGCACCATCGCCCCCCACTCGGGCCCCGGCCTCGGCGTGATCCCCGACCTGGACGCGCTCGAGCGCTACCGGGTTCGGTGAGGATCCGGGCGGCAGTCCTCCACGAGCCGGCGACACCGGTCGTCGTGGAGGAGGTCGAGCTGGCGCCGCCGCGGGATTCGGAGGTGTTGGTTCGCGTCGCCGCCGCCGGCGTTTGCCACAGCGACGTGCGCCTCGCGGACGGCGAGCTCGGCGCCGGGCGCTGGCCGATCGTGCTCGGCCACGAGGGCGCCGGGGTCGTCGAGGCGGTGGGTGAGGGGGTGACGCACGTCCGGCCGGGCGATCACGTCGTTTTCAGCTTCGTGCCCGCCTGCGGCGCGTGCCGGACTTGCCGGGCCGGCAGACCGAACCTCTGCGAGCCCGCCGGCGAGCGCGGCGTCGCCGGCACCCTGATGGACGGCACCTCGCGGCTCTCCCTGCCGGACGGAACCGTCCTGCAGCACGGCCTGATGACCGCCTGCTTCGCCGAGCTCGCCGTCGTCGACGCGGCGGCCGCCGTGCCGCTGCCCCGCGAGCTGCCGCTCTGGCAGGCGGCCTTGCTGGGCTGCGGCGTCGTGACCGGGATCGGCGCGGTGCGGAACACGGCCCGGGTCCGGATCGGCGAGACGGTGTGCGTGATCGGCTGCGGTGGCGTCGGGCTGCAGGTAATCGCCGGCGCCCGCCTCGCCGGCGCGGCGCTGATCGTGGCCGTCGACCGGGATCCCGCGAAGCTGGAGCTGGCGCTCCGGCGCGGAGCGACTCACGCGATCGACGTCTCGACGGGCGACGCCGCCGCCGCGGTGCGCAAGCTCTCGGAAGGAGGCGTCGACCACGCCTTCGAGGTCGTCGGCCGGGCCGAGACGATCAGGCTCGCCTGGGACGTCCTTCGGCCCGGCGCGACCGCCGTCGTCGTCGGGCTTGCCCCGAAGGGCGTCGAGGTCTCGCTCCCCGCGATCGAGTTCCTCTCGGAGAAGGCGATCAGAGGCTCGTACTACGGTTCGGCGAACGTCGTCGCGGAACTGCCCCAGCTCGTCGCGTTCGTCGCCGACGGACGGCTGGAGCTCGGCGAGGTCGTCTCGCACGTCGCGGGCCTCGACGGCGTCGAGGCGGCGCTCGAGCGTCTTCGCCGCGGCGAGGGCGCCCGCACGATCATCACGGTCGACCCCGCGCTGGCCGGTTACCAGTCGGTCGCCCGGTAGTCCTTCAGGAACTGGCCCTAGCCTTCGCTGTTCGGTGGCGTCGCCTCGACGGCTGGGACCGGCCCCGGCCAGTCGAAGAAACACAGGCGATCATCGTGTGTGGTAGTCGATCGCATCGCCTCGAAGGCGATACGATCTCCGAACCCGCGCGCCGCGACGCATCAGCGGCAAGTCTTCCAATCCGAGGAGTGAGACGGAATGGTCAAGGTACTCTGCGTCCTCTATGACGATCCCGTAAGCGGGTATCCGCCGGTGTATGCGCGTGACGACATCCCTCGGATCGACCGGTATTTCGACGGGCAGACGACCCCGACACCGCAAGGGATCGACTTCGAGCCGGGTGAGCTGCTCGGGAGTGTCTCCGGTGAGCTCGGTCTGCGTGGTTTCCTCGAGGAGCGCGGTCATCAGCTCGTCGTGACCTCGGACAAGGACGGGCCGGACTCCGTGTTCGAGCGCGAGCTCGTGGACGCGGAGATCGTGATCTCGCAACCGTTCTGGCC
>JACCRW010000054.1 GCA_013813345.1 Actinomycetota bacterium | reverse complement strand
ATCATCGCGCGGGGCACCGCCGACGAGCTGAAGTCGCAGGTCGGCGGCGCGCTCCGGCGACCGACGCTCGACGACGTCTTCCTCGCCCTCACCGGCCGCGCCGCGGAGGAGCAGCCCGACGAGGAAGCGGCATGAGGGCAGCAATCGCCGACGGCCTGATCATGACCTGGCGCAACCTGAAGCGGGTGCCGCGGATCCCCGAGCTCGCGATCTTCGCGATCCTCCAGTCGATCATGTTCGTGCTCCTCTTCGCGTACGTCTTCGGCGGCGCGATCCCACTTCCCGGCGGCGGCTCCTACCCGAGTACCTGATGCCCGGGATCTACATCCAGACGCTCGGGTTCGCCTCGATCACGACCGCGATTGCGGTCACCGACGACATGGCAAAGGGCTTGATCGACCGCTTCCGCTCGCTCCCGATGGCGCGCTCGGCGGTTCTGAGCGGCCGCACCGTTTCGGACGTGATCTACAACACGGGCATCCTCGTCGTCCTGATGCTCTCCGGCCTCGTCGTCGGCTGGCGCGTGCACACGAACGTCGGCGACTTCCTCCTGGCGGTCGCGCTGATGCTCTTCTTCACCTTCGCGATGGCGTGGATCGGCGTCCTCGTCGGCCTGCTCGTGCCATCCGTCGAGGTCGGGCAGCAGCTCGGCTTCCTGATCGTCTTTCCGCTCACGTTCCTCTCGAACGCCTTCGTCCCGACCTCGACGCTCCCCGGCTGGCTCCGGCCGGTTGCCGAGTGGAACCCGTTCAGCGCGCTCACGGCCGCGACGCGCGAGCTCTTCGGCAATCCGAACCCGTTCACGTCCGGCTTCCCGGGCGACCATCCGTTCCTGCTCTCGATCCTCTGGACGGTCGCGCTGCTCGCCGTCTTCGCGCCGCTCGCGGTGCGGAAGTACCGCTCGATCGACCGCCGAGAATTCACTCTCTCGGCACGAAGTCGACACGCTCTTGTTGCTGATCCGCCGCTACTGTTGCAGCTCGTATGTCAAAGCGTGATACGCTATCGGCCGTGGCCGAGCGGATGATCTCTCTCCGTCTGGACGACGAGTCCGAGGCGGCGCTCCGGGCGCTCACCGCGGGCGGGCGCTCCCGATCCGATGTGATTCGCGAGGCGCTCGTCGCGGCAGCACGTCGGCGCAGCGACCTTGCGGCCGAGGCGCGCATGGTGAGAGAGGATCCGGAGGATCGCGCCGAGATGGCCCGTGTACGGGAGCTGATGGAGTCGCTCCGTGACCCGTGGTGAGGTTTTCCGGCTTCGGGCGCCGCGAGGCCGGCAGGGACACGAACAGGCAGGTGCACGTTACGCCGTCGTGCTCCAGGACGAAGAGCTCCAGCTCTCGACGGTGATCGTCGCCCCGACCTCGTCCTCAGCCCGACCGACGTCGTTCAGGCCAGAGGTGACGATCGATTCGACGCGAACCCTCGTCCTCACCGAGCAACTCGGCGCGATCGATTGCACGCGTCTTGGCACATCTCAGGGGCTTCTTTCCCACGGCGAGCTTCGCGCAGTCGACAACGCGCTACGCCTCGTCCTGAATCTCCGTCGCTAGGCATCCCACTCGACCTGGTCGAAGTAGCGCAGCGCCGTCCGGCCCGGCCGCACGCGCGAGCGGAGCGCCACGAGCTCCTCGTCCGAGATCTCGCCGAGCGCGCGCTTGACGCCGAGGTAGGGCAGGTTCAGATCGTCCTGATAGACGATCGTGGAGATCCGCGGGTTGATCTCGATCACGTGCTCGCCGACGAGCTGGATGTTGAAGAAGTGCTCGATCGCGAGCGCGGCGACGAGCCGGTCGGCGACCTCCATCAACTCCTCGTCTTCGAGCGTGACGAAGTACATCGCAAGCCCGGCGCGCATCGCCTCCCGCGTCTTGGGGTGTCCGAGCACGACACGCTCGCCGTCTGCGATCCCGTCGATCGTGCGCTCGCCGCCGGTCGCGAGCTCCATCACGAGCAGGTCGGGACCGCCCTCGTCGGGCAGGAGCTCGACCGCCTCCTCGAGCCGCATCGCGACCGATCCGGGCCGCTCGTTCAGGAGCTGATGCGCGCGGTCGACGGTTGGATCGAGGATCCGGAAGCCGCGCGAGCCCGACGAGAAGACGGGCTTGAAACAGACGGGCCGGTTGGGGTACCCAAGCTCGCGGGCCGCGGCTTCGACCTCGTGCGAGCCGTTGACGCGCCGGAAGTCGGGCCCGGTGATCCCGAGCCGTTGCAGCAGCGCGTAGGTCTCCGCCTTGTCGTTCGAGCGGTGGATCGTGTCGGGACTCGAGACGAGCACCGGCACCGGAAAGCGGTCGCGGTGCGCGGCGAGCCCTTCGAGGTCGAACGACGACTGGGGCAGCACGCAGTCGACGCTCTCGCGCTCGACCACGTCGAGGATCGCGTCGGCGAAGCCGGGGTCAGAGCCGGCTGGGACAAGGTGGAAGGCATCGCAGAGATGACGGCCGATCGAGCGCTCGCTCATGTCCGTGCCGACGAGCCGGACCGTCCGCTCGCCGTTGGCGCGGAGCCCCTTGAGCAGAGCCGCCGTCCCGGGAGCGCCGGAAGCGGAGACGAGAACGGTGACGTCCTTCACGAGAGGTCGATCCTGTCAGCGGCGAGTTGGTCGAGCCGCCGCTCTTTCTCCTCCTCGAGCATCGCGCGCATCGTCTCGCCCATGCGCTCACCGGGGTAGACCCAGATCTCGGGGTGGGTGAGGAGCTGGAGCCACGTGAAGGCGCCGCCGCGCAGCTCGTCGTGCGGGCAGCCCGAGCGCCAGTGCTGGTTCGAGTCCGAGCGGTAGGTCTCCGGGCCGAACCACGGCGACTCCATCACGTTAATGGCACCCTCGATGGGGGCCTGCATGTATTCCGGATCGGGGTTGTGCCAGGCGACCACGCGCTCGAAGCGATCGTCCAGCTCGAGGCGCGGATACACCGCGTGCAGCCCGACCCGATGACCGAGCTCGCGCAGCCGCTCGAGCGCGCGCTCGCCCTCGGGCGAGGAGAGGTTGTAGAAGATCGAGCCCGTCATCAGGAAGTAGGTCGCCGCAGCACCAGCCTCCGCTTCGAGCTCGGCCAGGCGCAGCGCAGCGTCGAGAGAGAGGTCGACGTCGTGGCGCAGGATCAGGTCGCCTTCGGACGGCTCGTCCTCGAAGAACGCGAACCGGTAGCCGCCGGCCTTCGCGGCCTCCAGCAGCTCCCGGTAATGCGTCAAGTCGAAGGCGCAGCTCATTCGACCTCGACCTCCAGTAGCCGCGCCGCGTCCTCGGCACGCTGGAGCGCCTCGACCGACGTGTCCGCTGTCGCGATCACGTAGCCGCGGCGGTCGCCGTCGAGCCGCACCGGCCTGATCGTCTCGCCCTCCTGGAGATACGTGTCGGCTTGAACGACGCCCGCGGCCGCGAGCACCGGCTCGAGCGAGCCGATCCGCGTCACTTTCCCGATCGGCAACGGCCCCGGGTGCGCGGTGAGGAAGCGGATCGCGAGCGGCTGCTCGAACCGCGGCAGCACGAGCCCGTCCGGGATCTCCTCCCCGAGCGCCTGCCGCAGTGCCACCTCGACGAGGTCGACGCCGACGGCATGGCGGACGAGATCGGCCATCTGCCCGCCGGGGATTCGCGCCGCCACCTCAACGACGCGCACCGAGCCGTCGTCGGAGACGAGCAACTGTGGGAATGCGATGCCGTTCCGAAGTCCGAGCGCCTGCACCGCGCGGGCGGCGATCCGCTGGGCCTCCTCCAACACGTCTCCGTAGATCGAGGCCGGGTAGACGTGGATCCAGCCGACGCCGAAGCCGATTCCGGGCGGGCGGAGCCGGTCGGAGAGCGTCAGCGGGATCGCCTCGCCATCGCGCGCGATCACGATCCCGTTCAACTCGAGGCTGTCGTGGAAGCTCTCGACGATCGCCTCCCCGGTGGGCGAGGCGGCGAGCGCCGCGTGCAGGTGCGCGTCCAGGTCGTCGATCGACTCGAGATAGAAGATCCCGCGCTGGCCGCCGGAGTCGACCGGCTTCAGTACTGCCGGGAGCCCCACGCTGTCGAGGGC
>JACCRW010000053.1 GCA_013813345.1 Actinomycetota bacterium | reverse complement strand
CGAGGGCCTGCTCGTACTCTTCGACAACGCGCCGGGCGCGCTCGAGCTCCTCGGCGGTCCGGCTGAAGACCTCGTTCAGGATCGGCACCTGGCTCGGGTGGACGCACGGCGCGCCACGGAGCCCGAGCGCGCGCGACTCCTGCGCGGAGCGGCGGAAGGCGTCGAGATCGCTGAAGCCGACGATCGCCCCCGTCAGGCCGAGCGGCACGATCCCCGCCGCCCGGGCCGCATTGACGACGAGGAAGCTGGCGATTGCGTTCCCCTGGCCGCCCGCCTCCATCCCCGTGGTGATCGTGTAGTCGCTCGAGCCCAGTCCGACGGCGACGACCCGGTCGTGCGCGGCGCAGATTCCGGCGGCGTTCAGAACGCCTCTCGGACCCTCGATGCGCGCGAAGAAGACCGTGTGGCCCGGCTCGAGACCGCGCTCCTCCTCCACGCTCCCGGCGATCTCGGCGAGCGCCAGCACGTGCTCGGCAGAGTCGACCTTCGGCAGGACGAGGCCGCGCACCTCGGGGCCGATCGACGCCTCCAGATCGCGAACTGCGAGGCGCCAGGGCCGGTTGACCCGGACGAGGACATCGGCCCCCGCCTGGCCGACGCGGCCGGCGGCCTCGGCGACGAGCCCCCGGGCGCGCTCCTTCTCCGAGGGGGCGACGCCGTCCTCGAGCTCGAGGATGATCGCGTCGGCGCCGCGCTCGTGCGCCTTGGCGACGAAGCGCTCCGAGACGACAGGGACGTAGAGGAGCGAGCGCCAGCGTGGCCGGTACGAGCTCAAACGACGCCGTCCTCGGCGAGCCGTTCGAGCTCGGCGGCGCCGATTCCCAGCTCGCCGTAGACCTCGGCATTGTGCTCCCCGAGCCCGGGCGCCGGCCGCCGGATGACGGCAGGGGTCGAGGAGAGCCGCGGCACCGCGTTCTGGAGCACGACGCCATCCTCCATCTCGACGATCGTCTCGCGCTCGCGATAATGCTCGTCGGCGAGCGCATCGACCATGTCGTGTACCGGCCCGATCGTGAGCCGGTGCTCACGCGCGAGCTCAACGATCTCCGCGCGCGTGAAGCGCCGGAACTCGCCGGCGAGCACCTCGTTCAACTCGCTCCGATGGGCGACGCGGAGCTCGTGCGTCGCGAACCGCGGGTCGTCGAGCAGGTCTTCGCGGCTGATGGCCGTGAAGAAGCGCGCGGCCGTCTCGTCGGTGGCGGCCGAGATCGCGACCCAGTGCTCGTCGCCGGTCTGAAAGGCACCGCGCACGGACGACACCCCGGCGCCGTCGCCGCGGCCGCGCAGACGGCCCCGCGCCGCGTAGGCGGTCGGGTCGGCGCCCATGATCGAGAAGAGCGGCTCGAAGAGCGAGACGTCGACGACCTGGCCGGCGCCGCCGTTTACGCGCGCCTCCCACAACGCGGCCAACGCGGCCGAAGCGGCGTATGTGCCTGCAACCGTGTCGGCGAGGGACATCGGGGCCTGCACGGGCCGCCCTCCCGGCTCGCCGTTCAGATACGTGAAGCCGGAGAACGCTTCGGCGACGGTGCCGAAGCCGGGCTGTGCCGCGCGCGGCCCCGTCTGCCCCCAGCCGGAGATCCGGACGATCACGAGCTTCGGGTTGCGCTCGAGCAGCGCCTCCGGGCCGCCGACGAGGCGCTCGAGCACGCCCGGCGTGAAGTTCTCGGCGAGAATGTCCGCCGTCTCGACGAGCCGGAACAGGAGCTCGCGCCCCTCGGGACGGGCGTAGTCGAGGGTGATGCTGCGCTTGTTGCGCGCGTACGCACGCCAGTACGCGTCGTAGCCGTCGACCGTCGTGTGCCTGAACGGGTCGCCGGCGCCGGGCCGCTCGACCTTGACGACGTCCGCTCCGAGATCGCCGAGCACGAGCCCCAGCTGTGCACCCGAGACGAGCCGGCTCAGGTCGAGCATGCGCACGCCCGCGAGCGGCCCGCGCGTCTCCGGCTCGTAGTTGCGCCGCGGCAGGCCCGCAAGCGCCGTCGTGGCGGGCTGCTCGGTCGAGGCCATCAGACGGGGCACCCCGCCTCGCGGAGCATCGCGTCGGCGCGCTCGTCGTCCCGCGCGAGCAGCGAAGGGTCGGCCCGCGATGCGAGATGGTGCCGCTGCTGCTGCTCCTCGAGCGCCTGCTTGGCGCGCACGTCCTCGAGCAGCTGCGAGAGGCGCTCGGGGGAGACGGCGACGACGCCGTCCGCGTCGCCGAGCACGAGGTCGCCCGGTGTGACGGCGAGTCCGGCGCATGCGATCGGGACGTTGATCTCGCCCGGACCGTCCTTGCTCGGGCCGCGATGGGAATGGCCGCGGGCGAAGACAGGGATCTCTCCCTCGCCCCACTCGACGACGTCTCGGATCGCGCCGTCGATCACGAAGCCCGCGACGCCGCGGGCGAGCGCGGCCAGGCGCATCAGGCCGCCGACGAGCGCATGCGAGATCTCGCCGGAGCCGTCGACGACGAGCACGTCACCCGGCCGGGCGAGCGTCAGCGCCTTGTGGATCATCAGGTTGTCGCCTGGGCGCACGCGCACGGTCAGCGCGACGCCGCAGAGCGCGAGCGAGGCGTCGCCGTGGAACGGCTCCAGCCCGACGGCTCCGACGCAGCGACCGAGGCAGTCGCTCACGACCGTCGTGGGGACACCACGGAGAGACTCGACGAGCCTCGGGTCGGGAGTGACCTCGCGCTCGTGGATCGCAAAGCCGGCGGGCCAGGCGGCCGTCGCCGTCACTCGACCAATGCGCACGCGTCGGGCGGGATGTGCACCTTGATCCGATCGCCTTCGACGCGGCGTGAGCTCTGCACCGTCAGCGCCACCGAGCCGGCGTTGACCTCGTACTCGTAGTGGTCGCCGAGGAAGGCGACGGTCTCGACGTCGGCCTCCCAGGTGTTCGTCCCGTTGCTCGAGTTGTCGTCCAGACGCAGGACCGTAACCGCTTCGGGCCGAACGGCGATCGTGATGCTGCCGGAGGCCCCGGCGCCGTCGCGGACGCTCAGGTGGAGCGGGGAGCCCGTGACGTCGACGAGGACACCGCCGCCCTCGTTCGCCGAGACGAGCCCTTCGATCAGGTTTACCCGGCCGACGAACTCCGCCACGAACCGGTTCGCGGGATGCCGGTAGATCTCCTCGGGCGTGCCGATCTGCTGGATTTCGCCGGCGCTCATCACCGCCACGCGGTCGCTCATCGAGAGCGCCTCGTCCTGATCGTGGGTGACGAAGATCGTCGTCAGCCCGAGCGTCCGCTGCAGCTCCTTGACCCAGGCTCGCGCGCGCTCGCGCAGCTTGGCGTCGAGGTTGGAGAACGGCTCGTCGAGGAGCAGGATCGTCGGGGAGTAAACGAGGGCCCGTGCGAGCGCGACCCGCTGCTGCTGGCCGCCGGAGAGCTGGTGCGGGTAGCGCTGTTCGTACTGCAGCATCTCGACGAGTTCGAGCACCTCGCGCACGCGCGTTCGGATCGCCGCCCGCTTCAGCTTCCGGACCTTGAGCGGGAAGGCGAGGTTCTCGAAGACCGTCATGTGCGGCCAGACGGCGTAGGACTGGAAGACGATCCCGAGGTTGCGCTGCTCTGCGGGGACGGCGATCCTCCGCGCCGCGTCCACGAACGTCTCGTCGCCGACGGCGATCCGCCCCGACTCGGGATGCTGGAAGCCGGCGATCGACATCAGCGTCGTCGACTTGCCGCACCCACTCGGCCCGAGCAGGGTGAAGAGCTCCCCCTCCCTCACCTCGAAGCTGACGTCGTCGAGCGCCCGCTGGTCACCGAACTCCTTGACGAGGTTCTCGACGTGGATCTCAGGCACCGTGGTCTCCTCCCGTCACACCGATCTTGAACAGCTTCGCGCCGATCGAGAGCACGACGACCGTGATCGCGACCTGCACCATGGCGAGGGCCGAGACCGGTCCCACGGCGCCCTGGATGAACTGTGCGAGCATGGTCGCCCCCATGACCTCCGTACCGGGCTTCACGAGGAAGACCGCAGGGTCGTAGTCGTTGATGATCTCGACGAACATGAGGATGAACGAGGCGAAGATCGCCGGCTTCAGCAAGGGGAGCACGATGCTGCGGCTCGTCCGCCACCAGCCCGCTCCTGCGGCCCGCCCCGCCCGGTCGAGCTCCTCGCCGATCCGCGCGAGCGTCGGATACATGACGATGTAGGCGAGGGGCAGGTTGCGCACGCAGAAGGCGAGCATGATCCCCCAGATGCTCCCGCGCATGTAGTCGCCGAAGGCGCCCGTGAGCAGGTACGCCCAGAAGAACCCGATCCCGATGATGATCCCCGGCGTTGCCCGCGGATAGAGCATCAGGAAAGGCAGCGTGCGCCGGAACCGGAAGCCCGACCGGTGCGCGACGAGCGTCGCGAGCGCGACGAAGGCGGTCGTCCCCACCGCCCCCACGACGGCGATGATCGCGCTGTTCTCGATCGAGCGGCGGAAGGTCTCGTCGTCGAGGAGCACGTTCCAATGCGCCGAGGTCAGGAGCTCCCACGGCGGGACGAGAGGCGTGAGCACGACGACGAACGACATCAGCGCGAGGCCGAGCACCGGCACGAGGGTCGTGAAGACGAGGTAGAACGAGAGCAGGCCGGCGAGCGGCCAGCGCCACTTCCTCAGTCGCAGCAGCGCCTGGCGCCCCGACTTCCCGCCCACCGAGACGAAGCGCGCCTCGGCACCGAGCAGGCGGTTGCGCAGGACGAGGAGCGCGGTCGCGACGAGGAGCATCATCACCGCGCCCGCGCTGACCGAGCCCGGATCCGGCGTCGACGCGTTCGTCCACGTGTTGTAGAGGTAGCTGGAGACGAAAACGATGTTGTTCGACGTCCCGAGCAGGAGCGGGATCCCGAGCGCCGCAATCGAAAGCGTGAAGATCAGCGTCGCCGCGTTCAGGAGCGCCGGCCGCAGCATCGGGATCGTGATGCTGGAGAGTACCCGCACGGGCCGAGCCCCGGCGCTGCGGGCGGCGTCCTCGAGCGAGGAGTCCGCGCGCGAGAGGGCCGCCTGGCAGGTGAGGAAGGCGATCGGAAGCAGTCGGGTCGCCTCGACGACCGCCATTCCCGGGATTGTGTCGATCGCGAGCGTCGGCAGGTGGAGACGGTCGCTGAACATCGCCGTCAGGTAGCCGCCCGGGCCCCAGATCACGAGCCAGCCGAGAACCATCCCGAGCGAGGGGAGGAGGATCGGCAGCAGGGTCAGGCGCCCAAGCGTCTTGCGGCCCACGAGATCGGTGCGGGTGACGAGGATGGCGATCAGGGCACCGCCGAGCACGGCCATCAGGGTCGTGAGCGAGGCGAACATCAGCGTGTTGCCCCACGCGTCCCAGAAGGCCGAGTCGCCGAAGAGCTGGCGGTAGGGCTGGACTGTGAGCACGCCGCCGGCTTCGTAGAGCGGGCGGTCGCGGAGCGAGGCGTACAGGAGCGGCACGAACGGGCCCACGATGAGCGCGACGACCAGGAGCCAAATTCCCCAGTGCAGCGCCCACGCCGGGTCGTGGGTCCGGCGTGGGCGTGGGAAGGCCTGTGGCTCGTAGGAAGTCGCGGTCATCGGGGCCTGTTTGCGCTGTCGCGTGCTAGCCGAAGATCCCGTGCCAGCGCGCCTTGAACTTCGGGTAATCGTTGACGAACTTCTGGCTGAAGGGGACGAGGATCACGTTCTTCTGCCCGACCTTCGCGTAAACGTCCGCCAACGTGTTGCTGCAGTTCTTCGGCGTGAAGTTGTTGCGGAACGCCGTGAAGCCTGCGTCGCACATCGCCTGCTGGCCGGCCTTCGTGTAGACCCAGTTCAGGAACAGCTTCGCCGACGCCGGGCTCGCCGCCTTGGCGGTGATCCCCATCCCGCGTGGGATCAGCGGCGTCGCGTCCTTGTTGTAAGTCCAGCCGAGAATCTTCGAGAGCTGCGGGTCGGTCTCGATCCCGAGTCGAACGGTCGGCGAGGTGAGATAGGCCGCCACCGCCGCACCCTGGGAGACGAGCGACCGCTGACCGGCGACTCCGGTCTGCGCCGTGAACTTGCCCTTGCCGATCTTCTCGAAGTTCGACCAGCCCTTTTTCTGGACGTACCCCCAGATCCCGGTGTAGCCGAACAGGTTGTCGACCGTGTAGCCGGTCAGTTTCCCGTAGGTGCCCGGATCGTTCGCCATCTGCGTGATCGATTGCGGCACCTTGTCCTTCAGGACCAGCTTGTTGTACATGATGATCGCGGGGTCGGGCGAGACGATGAAGACGCCCGGATACTGCTTCGCGAACTTGGGGAACGCGCTCAGCTGGAGTGGGTCGTAGTTGACGAGGAAGCGCTTCCGCGTCGCGTAGACCCAGAGGTTGGGTGCGCTGGAGATGAGCAGGTCCGCGGTGCGGGTGCCCTGGGCGGCCTCGGACGCGTACTTGGAGAAGATGACGTTGTTGTCGAGGTCGTACGCCGTCGTCTTGATCCAGGGGTGGTAGTACTGGAAGCGGTCGGTGACGATCTTGAGGTTCGACGCCGGGGCGTTGGCGTAGAAGACGAGCCCCGACTCCTTCTTCGACTGCTTGATCAGGCCGGCGAGCGGGCCGGGCGTCGCCGCCGTCCTGTCGGCTCGTGCTCCTGCCTGTCCTGCCAGCAGCGTTCCCGCAACGAGTGCGAGCGCGGCCACCGGCAACCAGCGCCTACTGGGCGTTCGTTTCATGTCTCCTCCTACGTCGGCAGCTGCCGGGCCGTCGGTGACGGCACGGGGATCGGGCGGGAGGTTAAGAACTGGTCATCCGGATTCCACGCTTGCGGCGATTCTTTGTCGTTTCGACTGTTGAAAACATTCTGTCCATTTTCGCCTCGAAAGTGGGCGAGTCTGACGTCGTACACTTCCGCGCATGTCGAGGGAACGGCGGTGGGGATGGGGTCGCCTGCGGCTTTCGACGCAGATCCTCCTGCTCCAGCTGGCGATCATCGTGCTCACGCTAGGGACCGGGGTCGCCGTCTCGATCGTTCAGGCCAGGGCTCAGCTCGACCGGGAGGCGGGCAAGCAGTCGCTCGCGATCGCGCGCACGGTCTCGCAGATCCCCGCGATCCGCGCCGCCTTCGGCTCGCCGAACCCCGAGCGGATCATCAACCCCGTCGCCGAGCGGATCCGCATCCGGACCGGGGCCTCGTTCGTCGTCGTCGCGAACAAGCAGGGGATCCGCTACTCCCATCCCGACCCAGAGAAGCTCGGGCAGCGGGTCTCGACCGATCCCAGCGAGGCGCTCCTCGGCCGGGAATACGTCGGTGTGCAGACCGGCTCTCTCGGCCGCTCAATGCGGGCCAAGGTCCCGGTCCGGAACGAGGCCGGCCAGGTGATCGGCCTGGTCTCGGTCGGCCTGCTGGCGAACCGCGTGAGCGCGCAACTCCGGAACGACCTGCCGGTGTTGCTGATTCCGCCGGCGCTCGGGCTGGCGCTCGGCGTGCTCGGATCGATCCTGCTCGCGCGCCGGATCAAGCGGCAGACCTTCGGCCTCGAGCCGAGCGAGATCTCCGCGCTGCTCGAGCAGCGCGAGGCGGTGCTCCACGGGATCCGCGAGGGGATGGTCGCGACCGATCCCGCCGGCCGGGTGATTCTCGTCAACGACGAGGCGAAGCGCCTGCTCGATGTGGACGACTCGGTGGTGGGCCTCACGTTCGCAGAGGTCGTCCCGGAGGGCCATGTGCGCGACGTCGTCGAGGGCTCCGTGGTCGGGCCCGATCAGGTCGTGCTCGTCAACGATCGCGTCCTCGTGGCGAACCGGATGCCCGTGACCGTGCGTGGACGGGACGTCGGGGCGGTCGTGACGCTGCGCGACCGGACGGAACTCGAGGTGTTGCTGCGCGAGCTGAACGACGTCCGCAGCCTGGCCGACGCGCTCCGGGCGCAGGAACACGAGTTCTCGCACCGGCTGCACGTCCTCGCAGGTCTGCTCGAGCTCGGCCGCTACGAGGATGCCGCGGGGTTCATCAGCAAGTCCTCACACGTTCATCAGGAGCTCGTCGCGTCGGTGATCGAGAACGTCGGCGACCCGACGCTCGCGGCGCTGCTGCTCGGAAAGGCGACGGTCGCATCCGAGCGGGGGATCGAGCTGCGCGTCACCGATGACTCGCGTCTGCCGGAGGGCTACGGCGATCCGCGCGACCTGATCACCGTGGTCGGGAACCTCGTCGACAACGCGCTCGACTCGGTGGCGTCGGTCGGCGGCGGCTCGATCTCCGTCACGCTGCGCGACGAGCCCGGCGGCGTCGTCGTCCGGGTTCGCGATTCCGGGCCGGGTGTCGAGCCCGCGCTCGTGGACGAGGTCTTCCGGGACGGCTTCACGACCAAGGTGGCGAACGGCACAGGCCGGCGGGGGCTCGGGCTTGCGCTCGTGAGTCAGACGGTTCGGCGTCGCGACGGCGGTTACGTCAAGGTCGAGAACGACGCGGGCGCGCTCTTCACAGCCTTCCTCCCGCACGATGCGGACCGCGTGGGAGCGGCGGTGTGATCAGGACGCTCGTCGTTGACGACGACTTCATGTCCGCGTCCATCCACCGGACGTACGTGGACAGGATCACCGGCTTCGAAGCGGTCGGCGAGGCCCACTCGGGCGGGGAGGCGCTCGAACTCGTTCGCCGTCTCGAACCCGATCTCGTCCTGCTCGATATCTACCTGCCGGACGTGAGCGGCCTCGACGTCCTGCGGCGGCTCCGCCAGGACGACGAGGCCGCCGTGGACGTGATCGCCGTGACCGCTGCCAAGGACGTGAAGACGCTGCGCGCCGCGATGCAGGGCGGGGTGGTGCACTACATCGTCAAGCCGTTCCTGTTCGAGACCTTCCGCGAGCGGCTGGAGCGGTACGCCGCCCTCAGGCAGCGGTTCGAGCGGCTGCGCGAGGCGAGCCAGGGCGATGTCGACCATCTGTTCTCGCTCCTGCGAGTCGGGGGACACGCTCGGCTGCCGAAAGGGATCTCGGCGCCGACGCTCGCGCTCGTCGTGGCGGCTGCCCGGGAATCCGAGACCGAGGTGAGCGCAGTCGACGTCGCGGAGCGGGCCGGGATCAGCCGCGGGACGGCGCGACGGTATCTGGAGTACCTGGAGTCGCTCGGTTCCGTCGAGCTCACCCTCCGCTACGGCGCGACGGGCCGCCCGGAGCACCTCTACCGGTGGTCGGGCGCTGTCGGTGCCCGGTAGCCGCCGGATTCGATTGACGAAACTTGGCATTGCGCAAACGACTTCATGATCGACCCAACCGTAAGCGGCGCGTAGCACCCGCTGAGTAGACGCGGACTATCCTCCCCGACGCCGTACGAAGATGGCCGGGGAAACGCGGGCACGCGCGTCACCGCGCGGGCACTCCCGGGACTGCCCAATCGGATGGGTCGCACACGCACCAGCCCTCGAAGTTCCCCGCAAATTGGCACAAAGGCTCGCGGTGACAGGGCCCCCTTCACCAGTGTGAAGGTGTCCAGAGATGTACCCGTTTCGTACCCGGGTAGCGATCTGCGCTGTTGCCATCGCAGAGAAATCCCTGCAAATCAGTATAAGCCGACGCGCGGACTCGAACCGCGGACCCCTTCATTACGAGTGAAGTGCTCTACCAGCTGAGCTACGTCGGCGCCTTCCCAGGTTAGCCAGTTTTCGCCGCTCGGAAAGACCGCGGCGCGCTGCTCGACTCGAGCAGGTCCTCAATACAGACGGCTTCGGTGGGCCGCCCCATACGGCCGCAATCCCGACAGAGAGACCTTTACCAGGCCC
>JACCRW010000286.1 GCA_013813345.1 Actinomycetota bacterium | reverse complement strand
GCCGCTCGAAGACGGGCTGATTCCACTCGGCGTCGCGCTTGGCGAGGTAGTCGTTGACGGTGACAAGATGGACGCCGGTGCCGGGGAGCGCATTCAGGTAGAGCGCGGTGCAGGCGACGAACGTCTTACCCTCACCGGTCTTCATCTCGCCGATGTCTCCCTCGTGGAGGACGATCCCGCCCATCATCTGAACGTCGAACATCCGCTGTTGCGACTCGCGCCAGCGCGCCTCGCGAACCGCCGCATAGGCCTCGAAGAGGAGCTCGTCGAGGCTCTCGCCCTGTTCGAGGCGATCCCGCAGCGCGGCCGTCGTGCCCCGGAGCTCGTCGTCGGAGAGCGCCTGGAAGTCAGGCTCGAGCGAGGCGATGTAAGCGGCCTGCTGATGGAGGCGCTTGACCCGCCGGCCCTCGCCGAAGCGGAGGACCTTGTCGAACTTCCCGAAGTCGGCGGAAGGCACCGGCACAGGGTAGCCGCTGCGACCGTCACTCATCGAGCCCTAACACGGTCGTCGCAGGACGCTTACAGGACGCTTGTAGCGTTGCGCTCATGCGGACGATCCTGGTTCTCGCAGTGCTGCTCGTGTTCGCCCCAGCGGCTCTTGCCGGCGCCGTTCGAGCGGTCACAGTCCCGGCACCGGTGCTCGCCGTAGCCTTCGACGGGTCGCGGGTCGCGGTCGCATCCGGGCGCTCCGCAACCGACTGCAACCGCGTCCACGTCTGGAATCTGGCCACGCGCGGCGTCTCGAAGCTCGGGCGAAAAACGCATTGCGAGCAGACGAGTACTGGGAACGCCATCGCCGCGATCTCGATCGCCGGCACGCGCGTGCTTTGGCTCCACTACGTGGGTGGCAACTCCCGGGACTGGTCGCTCTGGACGGCGACGACCGCGAAGCCGGCTCCGATCCGACTTCGCCTCGTGACGCGCGAGGCCGACGCCCCGGCGCCGATCGTGCTCGGAAGGAGCGGCGGCGGGCGTCCCGGCGACCTCCTCCCTTACGCTGTCGAACGGACAGTGATCGCTCTGCGGCCGAACGGTGCGAGGCGGTTCTCTTGGACGGCCCCGGCCAGGGTGGTCGCGCTCGCCGCGCTCGAGGACCGGCTCGCAGTCGCGGTCGAGGGCGGCGCCGTCGTCGTGCTCGACGGCAACGGCCGCGCGCTCCGAACGGAGATGTTTGCCCGAACAGTCGATGCCGTTCGGCTCACTCGAACCGGCCTCGTCGCTCAGTTGGACAGGAGCCTCGAGCTGCGGCAGGGCGGCAGCGTCCGGACGTTCAGCTTCCCCGCGGGCGTTCGGCTCGCCGATGCGACGAGCGAGCGCGCGATTCTGATCAGCGGCGACAAGGTGCTGCGGTTCGAGCTCGAGGCGGGTCGCGGCAGAGTGATCGCGAGTGGAACGTCGGCGGCGCTCGCGGGTGAGAGACTCGCCGTCGGCTCCGGCAGGCGCGTCACGCTCAGATCGCATCCCTAGAGCCGGTTCAGCTCGACCTCCCAGAGCGTCTCGTCGAGGCGCTGCGCCGTCACGACGACGTCGTCGCCGGCGAGCCGCTCGAGGGTCGGGATCGAGCCGAACGCGGTCATCCCGTCGAGCTCCAGCGTGCGCTCGCCGTTCCGGACGGTCAATGTGGCGCGGTCGCCGTCGACGTCCTCCGGCACTTCGACCACCTGAACCCGCCGCGCAGCGACCGCCCAGAGCCCGTCGCCGCGACGGACGGCCTCGGCACGGTACGGCGTCTCGACCGAGCCCTCGAGTGCGTCCGCAAGTTGGTCCAGGTCGAGGTCGTCCGTCTCGGCGAGGATCGAGCCGTCCACGAGCACGACGAACCGCGCCTCGTCGCCCTCGAGCTCCGGCGCCTCGGCGATCGTGACCGCGTCCCATTCGCGCTGACGGTGCACGCCGTGGATCCCGACCTCGCCCCAGCGCGGGCCCGTATCGAGTGGGGTGTCGAGGGGACTCTGGTCCGTCGGGGTCAGCCCACCCTCACGGGCGAGCTGCTCGTGCAGCGGTTGGCGCTTCCGCCAGAACATCAGCGCCGGACGACCATCAGGCCTGCGGCTCGATGTGACCGTAGGCCCCATCGCGGCGCCGATAGACGACGTCCGTCTTCCCAGTCGCCTCGTTCTGGAAGACGAAGAAGTCGTGCCCGACGAGCTCGAGCTGGAGCACGGCTTCCTCTGCGGAGAGCGGCTGGAGCTCGAACCGCTTCGACTTGACGATCATCGTGTCGAGCTGCTCAGCCGTGAAGTTCGGCTCCTGCGGTGCAACGTGGCCGTTCGCGCTCGCACGGCGTCCGGTCTCGCGCCGGCTTCGCTTGGCACGGTAGCGCTGGACCTGGCGCTCGAGCTTCACGACAAGCTGGTCGATCGACGACTCGAAGGAGGTCGAGCGCTCGCTCGCGCGCAGCGTCGGACCCTTCGTCCAGATCGTCGCTTCCGCGATGTGATCGTCCGCGATCGATGGGTTGTGCTCGACCGCAAGCTCGAGCTCGAGCTGCGTCGGATCGGCGAGCTGCCGCTCGAGTCGTTCGAGCTTCTCCTCGGCGTACCTCCGGATCTGATCGGTGACCTCGACGTTTCGGCCCTTGACCTGAAGTCGCATTGCGTCTCCTTCTCTCCGGATTGAGACCTCAGGTTAACGGACGAGCGGGTACAAGGCAGCCGCGGGAGCCGATCTCGTTCAGCGAACGGCACGGGCGAACGTCACGACCTCGATCTTGCGTGCACCTCCCTTCCGGAGCGCGGACGCGGCGGCGGCCACGGTGGCTCCACTCGTATAGACGTCGTCGACGAGGCAGACACGAGAGGGTGAGGAGCGGGCCGGCGCGAAAGCTCCAGCCACGTTGCTTCTACGCTCCTTCAATCCGAGCCCGCGTTGTGGCTCGACCGACCGAACCCGGCGAACGAGCGGCTCGACGGGCACTCCCCACGCCCGCCCGAGCGCGCGCGCAAGGGACTCCGCGGGACGATGACCCCGCTCGAGCGAGCGGTCGCGGTCCGCAGGGACGAACGCGAGCGCCTCGACCGCTGGCCGTGCGAGCGTCTCGACGACGACCGCAGCCGCGATCCGCGCGAGGTGGCGCTGACCGCGCTCCTTCCAGGCCGCGACGAGCTTCCGGGCGGTGCCGTCGTAGACGATCGCCGCGCGAGCAGACGCGAAGGAAAGCCGCCGTCCTCGGCACTCGGCGCAGCGACGAATCGGCCAGGCGCCCGGCGAGCCGCAGCGCTCGCAGAGCGGCGGCGCCACTCGCACGAGGTTGCCGCGACAGCCATCGCAGAACGAGGTTCCGATCGTTCCGCACGAGGCGCAGCGACGAGGAAGGAGAAGATCGAGCACAGCATCGACGCTACCGGCCGATCTGTCACGAGATTGTCACAGCTTCGTGCCAAGACGGTGCCAGTCGTTACTCCAGCAAGGACGTCGCCAACAGCTCGCGCAGCGGCTCGCGCGCCGCTTCGAGGTCGGCCGGCGTCTTGATCGGGATGAACCGACCGCGGGGCCCGGAGCGCGGCACCTCCAGATACGTCGTCGGTACGAACGCCGTGAGCTCGTGGTAGAGATGCTCGAGCTGAACCGCAGCCCGCCTGTCGACTGTCTTCTCGACGTAAAGCCACGTCAGGTCATAGGCTTGCTCGAGCACGTCGAGCTGGATCGTGAGGGTGTTGACGTTGAAGACGGGGATCCGGCCGCCGTCGAACCCGGGTGGGAAGCGCGGGGCTTCGAGCAGCAGCAGCCGGCCGTCGACTCGCGCCGGCGCGCCGCCGAGATCTCCGGCCTTGCGGGCAACCTCGGTCGTCACCGGCCTGCCTCCGAGCAGATGCGCGCCAAGCACGACGGGATCGATGCGGGCGCCGAGGTTGTCGACGTTGGAGACCATCACCGTCCGGACGCCACGCCTTCGTAGGGCCTCGAGTGTCCCTGAGCGCGCGAAGGCGTCCAGGAAGTCGCCGTGACCCGGGCTGTAGAGCGAGACGCGCCCGTCGTCGCTGCGGAAGAGCGAGCCGTCGGGCTCGAGGCGCAGCGAGACGTACTGGGCGAAGATCAAAGGCTCAGGCAGGTCTCGCCCGGCGAGGAAGTCGCGAACGGCCGTGTCGGTCGCGAAGCTCGTCATTAGCGCGGTCGGAACCTCGGTCTCGAGCGCTGCCGCTACGTCGGCGGTCTGCGCGAGCTTCAGGTCGAGGAAGCTCCGGCCATCGAGAACCTCGACGGTGCCCTTGACGACGCCGCCGAACCGCGTCGCCATCCCGCCGGTAAGCACGATCGACGCGATCTCGCGGCGCCGGAGCGCAGCAAGTCCCGCCTCCCGCGCCCGCTCGTCCTCCCCGCGTTCGGGCAAGCGCTCGATGTCGGCCGGGAGCGGCGGCTCCACCTCGCCCGCGACGATGTTCGACGCCGGCGAGAGCGATCCCTGAGCGACCTTGGCCTGGAGCGCGAGAAAGGCCTTCTCGTCGAAGCCGTACCGCTCGAGCGTCGCGCGGCTCTCCCCGTCGATCTCGTCGAGGAGGGTCAAACCACCGCCGCCACGACACGCGGGAGGCTGTGGGCGAAGGGCGCCCTGTGCACGCCCTCCTCGGTGACGATCGCGGCGATCAGCTCGGCCGGCGTGACGTCGAAGGCCGGATTCCGGGCTGCGAAGCGAGTCGTCACCTCCGCTCCGTCTCGCTCCTCGATCGGAATCTCGGCGCCCGTCCGCGTCGCCGGGTCGATCGTCGAGGTCGGCGCGACGACATAGAGCGGCAGCCCGTGGTGGGCCGCGGCGACAGCAAGGCCATAGGTGCCGATCTTGTTCGCCGCGTCTCCGTTGGCGGCGATCCGGTCGGCGCCCGTGACGACGCAGTCGACCTCGCCGAGCGCCATCAGGTGCGCAGCCGCCGAGTCGGCGATCACGGTGTGCGGGATCCCGAGCGTCTCGAGCTCCCAGGCGGTCAGGCGAGCTCCCTGGAGGAGCGGGCGCGTCTCGCCGACGAGAACGCTTGCGAGGAGCCCCCGCTCCCACGCGGCTCTCAGCGCGCCGACAGCAGAGCCGTAGCCGCTCGTCGCGAGCCCGCCCGCGTTGCAGTGGGTCAGCGCGCGAGTGGCCGGGCCGAAGAGCTCGGCGGCGTGCGCGGACATCCGCTTGCAGCGCGAGACCTCTTCCTCGTGCAGCCGGCGGGCGTGTTCCGGCGAGGGGTCGGCGCGCATCTGCTCGAGGGCCCAGACGAGGTTGATTGCGGTCGGGCGCGACCCGGCGAGCACCGCATACGCCTCGTCGAGATCGTCTCCGCGC
>JACCRW010000281.1 GCA_013813345.1 Actinomycetota bacterium | reverse complement strand
CACCAGCGCCAGCTCGGCCGCTCGCTCCAGGCTCTCGGCCAGCGGCTGCCGCCCCGAGGCGCTCGCCACCGCCGCCTGGCGGCGAAGGGTCTCCGGCGTCGCGCGAGCGTCGCGAGCGGAGATCCGTCCGCTGCGCACCGCTTCGAGCGTCACCTCGGCCAGTGGAGTCCCTCCGAGCGTGGAGACGAGGTCCGGTCGCCGGCTGCCGAGCGGATAGTCGCAGGTTGGATCGAAGCTCATCGGCGGTGAGGCTTTAGGCTTGACGCTGAAGCCATGGGCAACCAGTTCAACGATAATCGATTTTCCGGCCGCGTCGCGCTCGTCACCGGTGGGGCGAGCGGGATCGGCCAGGCCACCGGTCGCCGGCTCAGGGCCGAGGGTGCCCGTGTGGCGACGCTCGACCTCCGTGCGGAGCCGAGCGATGGCCTGCTCGCCGTCGCCGGCGACGTCTCCCGCTCCGCGGACGTCGATTCGGCGGTGAACCGCGTCGAGCGCGAACTCGGCCCGATCGACGTGCTCGTGTGCGCGGCCGGAATCCCCGGCGCGTCGCTGCCGACGCTCGAGATCTCGGACGACGAATGGCGGCGGGTGCTCGCGATCAACGCGGACGGCGTGTTCTACTGCAACCGCGCCGCCGCCCGCGGCATGGCCGAGCGCGGCTACGGCCGCATCGTCAACGTCGCCTCGATGGCCGGCAAGGAGGGCAACCCGATGGCGGCCGCGTATTCGGCGTCGAAGGCCGCGGTGATCGCGCTGACGAAAGCGATCGGGAAGGATCTCGCCCGCACGGGCGTGCTCGTCAACTGCATCGCCCCGGCCGTCGTCGAGACGCCGATCCTCGACGGGCTCACGCAAGCTCACATCGACTACATGGTCGAGCGGATTCCGATGGGCCGGATGGGAACCGCGGAGGAGGTCGCCGCCCTGATCTGCTGGCTCGCGTGCGAGGAGTGCTCGTTCTCGACCGGCGCGACCTACGACATCTCCGGCGGGCGGGCGGTCTACTGATGCTCCCTCCTACGATTCGCCGCCTCCGACTGCGCGGACCGAGCGGCATCGAGGACGCAACCGTGGAGGACGGCGTCGTCCAGGCCGAGCGCAGCGGCCGGATCGAGCCGCTCGACGCCGAGCGGCTGACGCTGCCCGAGCCGTACGAGCTGCTCCGCCCGCTCGATCCGCCCGAGGTCTGGTGCGCGGGCGTCACCTACGAGCGCTCTCGCGACGCGCGGGTCGAGGAGAGCGCCGTCCAGGACGTCTACACACTCGTCTACGACGCCGAGCGGCCGGAGCTCTTCCTCAAGGACGCCGGCTGCCGTCGCACCGTCGGCCCGGGCGAGCTGATCGGCGTCCGCTCGGACTCGTCGTGGAACGTCCCCGAGCCCGAGCTCGGGCTCGTGGTCGGCGCAGACGGCGAGATCCTGGGCGTCACGATCGGCAACGACGTCTCCTCCCGGGAGATAGAGGGCGCGAACCCGCTCTACCTGCCGCAGGCGAAGGTGTACGCCGGGGCGTGCGCGCTCGGGCCGGCCGTCCTCTCCCCCGTCCCCGCCGAGCCGTTCGAGATCCGGATGCGAGTCCTCTCCGGCGCGGGCGAGGAGCTCTTCGCCGGCGATACCTCGACGGCGCGGATGAGGCGAACGTTCGAGGATCTCGTCGCCTTCCTCCTGCGCGAGAACCCCGTTCCGGCCGGCAGCGTCCTGCTCACCGGCACCGGCCTCGTCCCTCCCGACGACTTCACGCTCGAGCCGGGCCACGTCGTCGAGATCGAAGTGCCCGGGATCGGCATCCTCGCGAACCCCGTCGTCTCAGCCGCCAGCATCCTCGAAAGGAGCCTCGCTCATGTCTGAAACGCTCACCGGATCGCCGGCGAAGAACTACGTCGGCGGCGAATGGCGCGAGAGCGCGAGCGGCGAAAGCTACGAGAAGCGGAGCCCGTGGCGCCCGTCGGAGGTGACCGGCGTCTATCCGGCCTCGGACGCAGCCGACGGCCGCGCCGCAGTCGAAGCGGCGGGCAACGCCTTCCCGGGCTGGGCCTCGCTCCCCGCCGCGCAGCGGGCTGCCTACTTCGGCAGGACCGCCAATGCGATCGAGGCTCGCGCCGAACAGATCGCTCAGGACATGACCGCAGAGATGGGCAAGCCGCTCCGCGAGTCCCGCCTCGAGGCGATACGCGCCGCAACCATTCTCCGGTTCGCGGCCGGCGAGGCCTGGCGGCCGATCGGCGAGCTCTACGCGCCCTCTGTGCCGAACCAGCTGCTCTACACGCTGCGCCGCCCGCTCGGAGTCGTCGCGCTGATCACGCCATGGAACTTCCCGATCGCGATCCCGGTCTGGAAGCTGGCGCCGGCGCTGATTCACGGCAACACCGTCGTCCTGAAGCTCGGCTACGAGGCCCCGCGCACCGGCCTCCACGTCGCCGAGTGCTTCGCCGAGGCAGGGCTGCCTGCCGGCGTCCTCAACGTCCTCACCGGCGCCGGCTCGAAAGTCGGGGCGGAGCTCGTCCGGAATCCGAGCGTGCGCGCGATCTCGTTCACCGGCTCGGTCCCGGTCGGCCGGGCGGTACGCGACGAGGCGACCGCTCGCAACTGCCGCGTGCAACTCGAACTCGGCGGCCAGAACCCGCTCGTCGTCATGGCCGACGCCGAGCTCGACCGGGCCGTCGAGGCCGCCTACGCCGGCGCCTTCTGGTCGGCCGGCCAGAAGTGCACCGCGACGCGGCGCATCCTCGTCCAGGACTCCGTCTACGACGATTTCCGCGAGCGCATGATCGCGCGCATCGCCGCCGGAAAGGTCGGCGATCCGGCCGATCCGGACGTCGAGGTCGGGCCGGTCGTGAACGAGGGCGCGCTGGAGGAAATCCTGGGCGCTATCGCGCGCGCCCGCAAGGACGGGACCGTGCTCGCGGGCGGCGTGCGCACGGACGACGACGGATACCTGATCGCGCCGACCCTCGTCGAGGGTCTCGCCGACGACGCCGAGCTCTCGTGCGAGGAGGTGTTCGGCCCGGTCGCTGCCCTCTACAGCTTCGAGGACTTCGACGAGGCGATCGAGCGCGCGAACGCGGTTCGGTTCGGCCTCTCCGCCGCCGTCTTCACGCGCGACCAGCACGTCGTGCAGCGGTTCAGCGAGGAGATCGGCGCCGGGATCATCCACGTCAACTCGCAGACCGCCGGCGCGGATGTCCACGTCCCCTTCGGCGGCGTCAAGGAGTCCGGCTGGGGCCCGCACGAGCAGGGTCGCGCCGCGATCGAGTTCTACAGCGAGACGGTCACGGTCTACCAGGACGCCCCCCTGCCTGAGACACGGCTTGCCTGAACGGACGCTCGTCACGGGCGCTCTCGGCTGCCTGGGTGCCTGGACGATCAAGGCGCTGCTCGACAAGGGCGAGGAGCCCGTCGGCTACGACCTCGGCGGCGACGACGCCCGCCTCCGGCTCGTGCTGGCCGAAGACGAGCTCGCCCGGGTGACCCTCGTGCGCGGGGACGTCACGGACGAAGCAGGGCTCGGGAGCGCCCTCGACGAGCACGAGATCACGCAGATCGTCCATCTCGCTGCGCTTCAAGTGCCGTCCTGCCGGGCCGACCCCGCGGCCGGGGCGCGCGTAAACGTGCTCGGGACGGTCGCGCTGCTCGAGGCGGTCAGGGCGCGGCGCCAGCGGGTCGCGGGCGTGGCCTACGCGAGATCGACGGCGGTCTACTCGGGCGCCGACCCCTCCCCCGCGCCGGAGTCGGGCGGCACCCGACCGACGACGCTCTACGGTGTCTACAAG
>JACCRW010000269.1 GCA_013813345.1 Actinomycetota bacterium | reverse complement strand
GGCGCCGCGTCGACGCTCGAGATCGGGGCGGGCCGCTTCGATCCGCGTGACGTGGGCCGGTTCGCGAGTGGGGTCGAGGTGCAGGAGCTGCACCGCATCGCGGCCGCGTGAGCGGGGGCGTCCGGCGGAGGGTGTTAAGATCGGCCGACTCGTGAGCCGCGTCCAGACCACCGTCGTCCGATCCCGAGAGCGGGGTGCGTGAGGTGGAACTCGAGCTCGACTGGGACGCGAAGTTCGGCAAGGAGGGACTCACGTTCGACGACGTGTTGCTCCTCCCGGCGGAGTCGAGCGTCCTCCCGAACGACGTGCGCACCGCGACCCGGCTGACGCGGACGATCGCGCTCGAGCTGCCCATCGTCTCGGCGGCGATGGACACCGTGACGGGGGCCCGGCTCGCGATCGCGCTGGCCCGCGAGGGCGGGCTCGGGATCGTCCATCGCAATCTCTCGATTGCAGACCAGGTCGCCGAGGTCGACAAGGTGAAGCGCTCCGAGTCGGGGATGATCGTCGAGCCCGTGACGCTCCGGCCGGACGACTCCGTCGCGGACGCGCGGGCGCTGATGGAGCGCTACCACATCTCCGGCGTCCCGATCACCGACGCGAACGGCCTCCTCGTCGGGATCCTCACGAACCGCGACCTCCGCTTCGAGTCGAACCTCCGCCAGCCTGTCTCGGCGCTGATGACCGCCGAGGATCTCGTCACCGCGCCGGTGGGGACGACGCTCGAGGACGCGAACGAGATCCTGCGCCGGCACAAGATCGAGAAGCTGCCGGTCGTCGATGGCGAGGGACGGCTCCGAGGCCTGATCACGGTCAAGGACATCCGCAAGCGAATCGAGTTCCCGCTCTCGACGAAGGACGAGCGGGGCCGGTTGCGGGTCGGCGCGGCCGTCGGTGTCGGACCGGATGCATTCGAGCGCGCCGCCGCCCTCGTCGACGCCGAGGTCGACGTGCTCGTCGTCGACACCGCGCACGGGCATTCGAGCGGCGTCGTCGAGATGGTGCGGCAGATCAAGGACAGATTCGAGATCGAGGTGATCGCCGGGAACATCGTGACGGCGGAGGGTGCCGAGGCGCTGATCGACGCGGGAGCCGACGCCGTCAAGTGCGGGGTCGGCCCGGGCAGCATCTGCACGACGCGCGTCGTCGCCGGAGTCGGAGTGCCGCAGGTCACCGCCGTCTTTGACGTGGCCGAGGCGGCGTCGCGGCACGGTGTTCCGGTCATCGCCGACGGGGGCCTCACCTCCTCCGGAGACATCGCGAAGGCGATCGCGGCCGGCGCGGACACCGTCATGCTCGGCTCGATGCTTGCCGGTACGGACGAGTCTCCGGGCGACGTGATCCTCGTCCAGGGAGAGCGTTTCAAGGAATACCGCGGGATGGGCTCGCTCGGCGCGATGAAGGCGGGGTCGTTCTCCAAGGATCGCTACTACCAGGGCGATGTCGAGGACGTGGACAAGCTCGTACCGCAGGGGATCGAGGGGCGCGTGCCCTACAAGGGCAGGCTCGAGCCGATCCTGCACCAGCTTCTCGGAGGCCTCCGCCAGGCGATGGGGTTCTGCGGCGCCGCGACGATCGAGGAGCTGCAACGCGAGGCACGGTTCGTTCGGATCACCGGAGCCGGCTTGCGCGAGAGCCACCCGCACGACGTCACGATCACGAAGGAAGCGCCGAACTACCGGCGCCAGTGATGGGCCAGGTCGTGCCGCTGCCGGTGCGTGAGCCTCAGCGGGAGGAGCACCCGGTGCTGGTGCTCGACCTCGGTGGTCAGTACGCGCAGCTGATCGCGCGCCGAGTCCGCGACGCCCGTGTCTATTCCGAGCTCGTCCCGCATACGCTCTCGGCCGCCGAGGTCCGCCGCCGCAAGCCACGCGCGCTGATCCTCTCGGGTGGGCCGGCGTCGGTCTACTCCGAGGGCGCTCCCAGGATCGACGCCGAGCTCTACCGTCTCGGGATTCCGACCCTCGGGATCTGCTATGGCGCCCAGCTGATGGCGCTCGACCTCGGCGGCGAGGTCGCCCGGACAGGCGTCTCCGAGTTCGGGAAGACAGAGCTCGACGGTGGCTCGGGCGCGCTCTTCAATGGCCTGCCGGACGCGCAGACCGTCTGGATGAGCCATCGCGACACCGTCACGGCCCCGCCGGCGGGCGCGACGGTCACCGGCCGCTCGGCCTCGACGCCCGTCGCCGCGTTCGAGGACTCGGAGCGCCGTCTCTACGGTGTTCAGTTCCACCCCGAGGTCGTGCACACGCCCTACGGGCAGGACGTGCTCAAGAACTTCCTCTACGGCATCGCCGACGCACCGCCCGCCTGGACGCCCGCCGCGGTGATCGAGGAGCAGGTGGAGCGGATCCGCGAGCAGGTGGGCTCGGCACGCGTGATCTGCGGGCTCTCGGGCGGGGTCGACTCGGCCGTCGCAGCCCTGCTCGTCTACAAGGCCGTGGGCGACCAGCTCACCTGCGTCTTCGTCGACCACGGCTTCATGCGCGAGAACGAGGCCGAGCAGGTGGCCGAGACGTTTGGCGGGCATTTCCGGGTGCCGCTCGTCCACGTGCAGGCGCAGGAGCGCTTCCTCGCCAGGCTCGAAGGCATCGACGAGCCCGAGGAGAAGCGCCGCCGGATCGGCGAGGAGTTCATCCGGGTCTTCGAGGAGGAGGCGCGGAAGCTCGGCGCGGTCAAGTACCTCGTCCAGGGGACGCTCTACTCCGATGTGATCGAGTCGGGTGGAACCGACGGCGTCGCCGCGAAGATCAAGTCGCACCACAACGTCGGCGGGCTCCCGGAGCAGATGGACATGGAGCTCGTCGAGCCGCTGCGCCTGCTCTTCAAGGACGAGGTGCGGCGGGTCGGGGAGGAGCTCGGCATGCCCGAGCGGATGGTCTGGCGCCAGCCGTTCCCGGGGCCGGGGCTCGCGATCAGGATCATCGGGGAGGTGACGCGGGAGCGGCTCGAGATCCTCCGCGCGGCCGACGCGGTGCTCCAGGACGAGGTGCGCCGCGCCGGTCTCTATCGCGATCTCTGGCAGAGCTTCGCGGTGCTGCCGGCGATCAAGTCGGTGGGCGTGCAGGGGGACGAGCGGACGTACGCCTACCCGATCGTGATCCGCGCCGTCACCTCCGAGGACGCGATGACGGCCGACTGGGCGCGACTGCCCTACGACCTGCTCGAGTCGATCTCGAGCCGGATCATCAACGAGATTCCCGGAATCAACCGCGTCGCACTCGACATCTCCTCGAAACCGCCTGCGACGATCGAGTGGGAGTAGAACCGCTCAGGCCGACGCCACCGCGATCAGCCGCGTGTCAGGCGTGAGCGGTTCCCCGTGCCAACCGCCGAGGAAGCGGCGCTCTGAGAAGCCCGCCTCAGCCAGCATCGTGTCCCACTCACCCGCCGTGTAGGCGCGGTGGACGAAGCGCCGCTCGACCGGTGCGTCGCCATCGAGGATTCGATACGTGGTGGCGACGGTGCCGGCCACCTGGTCGAAGATCCGCTCCTGGACGAACGTGGAGCCGTCCGGTAGTGGATCCCACGCACGCGGCGTGTAGATCCGGGCCAATCGATCGCGGTGCATTGTCTCGACCACCAGTTTTCCACCCGGCCGCAGTACGCGGCGCAGCTCTCCGAGCACAGTCACGTCGCCGTTGCGATCGAGGTAGCCGAGCGACGTGAACAGGTTCAGGACAGCGTCGAAGGAAGCCACGTCGAACGGCAGCTCTCGGTAGTCGGCGCGCACCAGCCGGGGCCAGTCCGCCGAACCTAGCCGTCGCCGCGCCTCCTCGAGCTGAACCGCGGAGCGGTCGACGCCCGTCATCTGGTAGCCGAGCTCCGCGAGCACCGCAGTGTGCCGCGCGAAGCCGCACGGACAGTCGAGCACCTCCGCTCCCGGCTCGACGTCTGCTAGCCCGATCGCGCCCTCCGCCTCGACACGCGTCCGCTCGTCGTCCAGGAATGGCCCGTAGAAGCGCAGGTAGGTCTCGTCGAAAACATCGTCCCAGTCCGCCATCTTCGGGAGTCTCCTGTCCACGTACGGCCCCCGAGCCGGCGCGGCCGGCGCTACGACCCGCCGGGCTTGCCTGCTGCCGGCGTCCGCTTGGACTTCGCCTGCTCGGTCGAGAGGCGCCGGCGCCGGGCCCGCGCGGCTGCCTGGAGGTGCTCCGGCAGCTTCTCGATCTCATAGCCGGCGAAGCTTCGCGCGGCCGACTCGACGACCTCGTCATCGAGTTGCTCGTCGATCTTCGAGCGGACGAACTCGACCAGCCTCTCCCGGGCCTCGACGAGCTCAACCGGCTCGGGCGGGTCGGTCACGTCGTGTCCCGGGCCGACGTCGGCACGCGCCGCGGCGACGTCGTCGTAGCTGCGATCGTAGGCGGCAAAGCTCGCGAGCGCGTCCTCGATCGCGGCGGCCGCGTCCAGGCCCGCGGCTTCCCGGCCCTTCACGGCGTCGAGGAAGTCGTCGTAGAGCGCCTGCTGCCGCGCCTCCTCGAGCTCTGCCTCCCGCACCTCGAGCCGGGACGCGAACTCCGCAGTCTGCCGCTGTGAGAGCGCGAGGCGTCCGGCGGTCTCGTCCTTCCGGCGTCCGAGCTCCGCGAGCGTGGCCTCGTAGTCGCTCGCGCGTGCCTGCACCGCCTCGAGCTCCGCCCGGAGCGCCTGTACTTCGCTCTCGACCTGCTGTGCGTCGCGTGCCACGCTAGTCTCTCTGCCCCGTGGATGGCGAGGTCTAATCCTCCGGCTCAAGCAATCTCGAAGCCGATCA
>JACCRW010000246.1 GCA_013813345.1 Actinomycetota bacterium | reverse complement strand
TTGCGACCGCCGCCGGCCTCTATGGATCGACCGCTCTCGGGGTGCTCGGCACAGTCGTCGCGGCGCGATCGCTCTCGAAGGACGACTTCGGGCTCTTCGCAACCGTCTTCGTCGCAGCCGGGTTCTTCCAGGTGCTCCTCGATCTCACCGTCGAGGAGTCGCTGACGAAGTACGGCTTCCGCTACGTCTCCTCGGAGCAGTGGGGACGGCTGCGCGGGCTCTTCCGCTCGGCGCTTCGCCTGAAGCTGCTCGGCGGCGCCCTCGCCGGACTCGCGCTGCTCGCGCTCGCGCCCGTTGCGGACGCGATCTTCTCGAGCGACGGGCTCACCTGGGGGTTCGTCGCCGCCGCGCCGCTGCCGCTCCTCCAGTCGCCGGAGAACGTCTCGGCGACCGCGCTCCTCCTGCGCGGGCGCTACGACCTCCGCGGCCTCTTCCAGACGGTCTCGACGGGATTGCGCCTGATCGCGATCGCAGTCGGCGCGCAATACGGCGTCGTCGAGATGGTGGTCGGGATCGGGATCGCGCAGGCCGTCTCCACCTGCATCGTGGGCGCGGTCGGGCTGGCTGCGTTTCGGCGCTTCCCGCGCGTTCCGGCCGAGCGGCTCGAGGAGGATCGCAAAGGGATCGTCGCCTTCGTGCTCCAGTCGAGCGCCGCGACGGGACTTCTCTCGTTGCGCGCGGCGCTCGCGCCGCTGCTCCTTGGCGTCGCGGCCGGACCGACGCAGGTCGGCATCTTCCGGATCGCCCAGGCGCCGCAGTCGGGCTTCGCCGCCGCGAGCGCGCCGGTGCGGCTGATCCTGCTCACCGAGCAGACCCGCGCCTGGGAGCGCGGGGCGCAGGCGAGCGTGCTCGCCGGGGTGCGCCGCTACACGCTGATCGCGACGCCGCTGATGCTCGCGGTCGTACCGGTCTTCGTCTGGCTGATGCCGGATCTGATCCGACTCGTCTTCGAGGAGCGCTACCTGGACGCGACGGACGCTGCCCGGCTGATCCTCGTCGCCGCCGGGATCCAGCTCGCGATCGGCTGGACGAAGTCGCTTCCGGTCGCGATCGGGCGGCCGAACCTGCGCCTCGTCACCCACGGGATCGAGACCGCCGTGCTGCTGCCGCTCGTCGTCGTGCTCGGCCTCGAGTGGGGAGCGACCGGGGCGGCGGCGGCGACGCTCGTCGCGACGGTCGTCTTCGCGCTCGCCTGGGCCGTCGTCTTCGCCCGCATCCGTCGCGGAGCAGCGCCGTGAAGGTGTTGATCGTCTCCGGAATCTGGCCGCCCGACGTCGGTGGGCCGGCCAGCCACTCGCCCGAGCTCGCGGCACGTCTGCACGCGCGCGGGCACCGGGTCGAGGTGCTGACGACTGCGGTGGCTACTCCGGCGGCCGAGGCTTATCCGGTGCACTGGGTCGGGCGCGGGTCGCCGCCCGGGCTTCGGCACGCGGCATTCGCGCTGCGGCTCGGCCGGCTGGCGCGGGCGGCCGACATCGTCTACGTCAACTCGGTGCTGACGCGCGGTGTGGCTGGAACGCGGGCGGCGCGCCGCCCTGTCGTCGTCAAGCTCACCGACGATCCCGCGTACGAGCGCGCGCGGCGCTTCGGGCTCTTCGACGGCGACCTCGACGGCTTCCAGCGCTTCGGCGGCGGGACTCGTGTGCGCGCTTTGCGGGCGCTGCGGGACACCGCGCTGCGGCATGCCTCGCTGGTGGTTTGCCCGAGTGCCTATCTGCGCGAGCACGCCCTCGGCTGGGGGGTGCGCCCGGATCAGGTCGCCGTCGTAGAGAACGCGACTCCGGAGCTGCCTGAGCTGCCGACACGGGAGCAGGCGCGCGCCGCGCTGGGTGTCGATGGAGCGCTCCTGGCGTTCGCGGGTCGGCTTGGCCCGGCGAAAGCGCTAGACGTGGCGCTGATGGCGCTCGCTGAGCTCGAAGGCGTCACGCTGCTGCTCGCGGGAGACGGTCCCGAACGGGCCACGCTCGAGCGCCGGGCGGCCGAGCTCGGGCTTGGCGAGCGGGCCCGCTTCCTCGGCGCCCTCGGCCGCAACGAGGTCCTGGAGCTCTTTCGCGCCGCGGACGCGTCGGTGCTCTCTTCCGCCTGGGAGAACTTTCCCCACACACTCGTGGAGGCTCTCGCGGTCGGGACGCCGGTCGTCGCGACCGCCGTCGGCGGCGTGCCCGAGATCGTGCGCGACGGCGAGAACGGGCTGCTCGTGCCGCCCGGCGATCCGGGCGCGCTGGCCTCGACGCTGCGGCGGCTCCTCGGCGACCCGGATCTGCAGGAGCGCCTCCGCGA
>JACCRW010000238.1 GCA_013813345.1 Actinomycetota bacterium | reverse complement strand
GAAGGTGATCGTCCGCCCTTCGCGGTCGGTGCTCGTGCGGAGCTCGGCGGCTGCGACGGGCGAGCCGACGAGCGCGGCGAGGGCGGCCAGGAGGAGCGCGAGACGACGCACGGCTCGAAGGTAGCGCCCGATCCGCAACGGCGGTGTGAGCAGTTCGTTGCGTCCGGGTTAATATCGGCTCGTGTTCGACCACGTCACGATCCGGGTCTCGGAGCGAGCCGCCGCGGAGCGCTTCTACGAGACGGTGCTCACCGCGATCGGGGTCGCCAAGACCGATTCGGGCGAGCTGTTCGCCGAATGGGACGACTTCTCGCTCGCGCAGGCCGA
This sequence comes from Actinomycetota bacterium, assembly GCA_013813345.1. Taxonomy (GTDB): domain Bacteria; phylum Actinomycetota; class Thermoleophilia; order Gaiellales; family Gaiellaceae; genus Gaiellasilicea. Next base: position 2,671 of record JACCRW010000238.1, on the reverse strand, counting down.
GGGCGACCATGCCGTGACGAGCCGGCTGCACGTCGGCTTCGCCGCCCCCTCGCGCGCGCACGTCGACGCGTTCTGGCGGGCGGGCGTCGAGGCCGGCTATCGAGACGACGGCGCCCCCGGGCCGCGGCCGCAGTACAGCGACGACTACTACGGAGCCTTTCTCCTCGATCCGGATGGGTCGAGCGCGGAGGCGGTCCATCACGGCTCCACGCGTGAGCGGCGCGGGATCGACCATCTCTGGATCCGGGTGGCCGACCTGGAGGCCTCGACTCGGTTCTACGAGACGGTCGCGCCGGCAACGGGGTTCCGGAGCGGCCGTGACCTACCAGGCCGGATGCAGTTCGCGTGCGTCAGCGGCTCCTTCTCGATCGTCGCGAACGGCCACCCGACCGAGAACGTCCACCTCGCGTTCCCGGCCGCCGACGACGAGGCCGTCGACCGTTTCCACCGCGAGGCGACCGCGGCCGGCTACAGGGATCACGGCCCGCCGGGCGAGCGACCGATCTACCACGAGGGCTACTACGGCGCCTACATCCTCGACCCCGACGGAAACAACGTCGAGGTCGTGAATCACAACCGCTGAGAGCTCTCAGTCGGTCAGCCGGCGGCCGGCTCGCGACGCGCGCACACCGCCAGGATCGTTGCGACCAGCACTTCCAGCTCCGCGCTCTTGGAGACGAACTCGGCCGCGCCGGCTTCAAGCGCCGCTTTCTGGCTGAGCCGGTCGGTGTGCCCCGAGAGGGCGACGATCCGGAGCCCCGGCTGGGACTCGAGCAACCTCCGTGTCGCCGCAACTCCGTCGAGCACCGGCATCGACATGTCCATGAGGACGACGTCCGCAGCAGTCTCGCGCACGAGCGCGACGGCGTCGCGGCCGCTCGAGGCGGCGCCGACGACGTCGAAGCGCTCGTCGCGACCGAGGACCGCAGTAAGCCCCTCGACGAAGATCCGGTGGTCGTCCACGATCAGGACGCGAACGGGTGCGTGCGGCCGGTTCGACACGCCGCGATGATCGCAGAGATACACGTGAGCCCGCCGGCACACCGTCACGTTGATGGACGAGCCGGGAGCGAAGCGACCCTTTAGGGGTCTGCGCATTCGGAATCTGCCTCTCGCAGATTCCGAATCCGCGCCCAACTAACGCGCTGAGATGTACTCGGTCAGGTACTGGATCTGGTAGCTCTGCTTCTGCGAGGTGAACTTGACGAGGTCGCCGATCGAGATCATCCCGACGAGCGCGCCCTCCTCGACGACCGGCACGTGTCGGATCCGGCGGTCGGTCATCAGCGCCATCGCCTCCTCGACGGTCGTCTCCGGCCTGACGACGAGTACCGGCGAGGACATCACCTCGCTCACGCTCGTGTCGCGGGAGCGCCGGCCCTCGACGGCGATCCGGCGCAAGTAGTCGCGCTCGGTGAAGATGCCGATGATCTTCTCACCATCGTCATGGGCATCGTCGCCGTCGGTGATCAGAAGCGCGCCGACGTTCGCCTCGACCATCGCCTTGACGGCCTCGAACACCGTCGCGCCGCCGTCGATTCGGATCACGTCGCCGGACTTCTCCGCGAGGATCTCCACGATCGTGCTCATGCGGCGAGCACCTAGATCCCCTTCTTGGCGGCGGCGCGCTTCTCGTTCCGCTTCTCCTTCAGCGTCTTCTGCGGCGCCTTCTTCGCGAGCTTCTTCGGCTTCTCCGAACCCTTCATCCCAACCTCCTTCCGGGAGACTCCGCCAGGAAGCCTAGACGCCCGCGCGCATCCTCGCCATGCCTCCCTCGCGCAGGCTCAGCCGGTGCTCGCGAGGATCAGGCGGACCGCCTCCTCTGGGACGTCCCAGTGGGGGAAGTGTCCGCACGCCTCGAACCAGTGCAAGCGCGCGTCGGGAAAGCGCTCGGCCGCGCGCTTCGCCTGGGGCGGGAAGCACACCCAGTCGCGCCTGCCCCAGCCGATCACGATCGGGCCGCGGGCCGATCCTCGGGGAGCACCCTGCTGCGGCGGCCCCTGCACGAGTTCGCGGAGGGCGCATCGAAGGACGGCGCAGCCGCGTAGCTGCGCAACTCCCCGAGCGCCGCGTTGGCAGGCACCCGCCAAGGCCTCGCCGAGAACTGCGCGAGCAGGACGGTGCGGCCGACCGGGCTGCGCGTGAGGAGCGGCAGCACGCCCTGAGCAGGCGGATGAGGCAGATCGAGAGCCCCACGGACCCGCTGAAGACGCGCCGTTCCCACGGCTTCCAGAGACCGCCGGGATCGAGCGCCACCGTCGCGCCGACTTCGCCCCGGCGGGCCAGCTCGAGCGCGAGCCGCGCGCCCATTCCCGGTAGGTCGACCGCGATCACCTCGCGCTGGGCGACCAGCGCCTCGACGATCGTGTCCCAGGTGCGCCAACTGCCGCCGAGGCCGTGGATCAGGAGGAACGGCTTTCCCTCGCCTCGCGGACATGGTGCATTCGGCCCACGTGCTCGCCCTCAGGCCGCGCGAAACGCTAGACGGTCGCGGGTCGCGCGATCTGCGCCCGCACGAGCGGGGCGACCTCGGTGCCGAAGAGCTCGAGCGAGCGCATCGTGCTGGCGTGCGGCATCGCGCCGACCGTCATCTGGACGAGGAAGCGCTGATGGCCGAAGAGCTCGTGCTGGAAGAGGATCTTCTCGGCCACCTCCTGCGCTGCCGACGACG
>JACCRW010000235.1 GCA_013813345.1 Actinomycetota bacterium | reverse complement strand
CCGCTTACAGCAACCGCTTCCCCCAGATCACCGCGGACGTCGATCCGATGTCGGATCGCCGTCACGTCCCGCGAAAGCCGAGAGTCACTTCCGCAGTTCCGGATGCCAGCACACTGCTGGCTCTGATACGGGCGACCTGCGCGCGGTCACGATGTCCGATGTGACGTACGTCTACCGGATCAGCGACGACTGTGTCTGTGGGTTGAGGTAGGGGACGCGCGAGCCGCCCGCGAGTGCCGAGTCGCTGAACCGGAAGACGTCGAAGCCGCGGATGATGTCGTTGGCATAGACGAACCCGTTGTACCAGTAGGCAGACCAGACGACGGACGGGATCGGCGCCTGAGCATCGTAATAGCCGACCTCGCGGGCGTTCGCGGGGTCGGTGAAGTCGACGATGTCGGTTCCGCCCTCGTACCAGGACGAGGCAAGCAGATAACCCCGCACCCCCGGGATGACGTTGAAGAGGTGAGCGGAGCAGTACTCGATCGCCGGTTGTGGACGCGGGATCATGAACGATCCGAGCACGCTCGGCGGGTTGGCGCGCGAATAGAACCAGAGACGCCCGTCCCGTTCGCTCGGCGATGAACAACTGCCGCTCTCGCTTTCGTCGCCGAAGACGATGACCTTGCCGTCCCACGTGAATGTCGCCGAGTGCCAGATCTCGACATCGGGGTTCGAGATGTGAATCGCGGCCATCGACGCAGGATTCTCGGGGTCGGTGATGTCCCAGAGCTGCGCGTCACTGAGGCAGGCAACGGCAGCGAGCCTGAGCTCGAGGAAGACGGTCGCGTCGTGGCAGCCGATCGTCGGATTCAGCCCCGGAAACCCAAGGTCGAACAACGGTGCCGCGATCCCGGGCTCGGCGATCACGGCAGCGTCGCCGGGTGCCGAGAGCGGAACCTCGACGATGGAGAACTTCTCGTGCAGCGGGCTGTCCGCCCGCCCGGCCGCGAAGGCCTCCGGACCGCAGTGAGGTCCGGAGGTGAGGGCATAGCTCAGCACGTAGAGAAGCACGCGCCCATTCGCAGGGTCCGGAATGAGAGTGTTGGTGTGGGAGCCGCAGTCGGTTTCGACCCCGGTGACGAATCGAGGATCGGCCGGGTTGCTCACATCGAAGATCCGGATCCCTTCCCAGCCCCCCGGAGCCGTTGGGTCTTCCGCGAAGTCGCTGTCACACCCGGATCCAGTCATGACCGCGTCGACGGACAGGAAGAGCAGATTTCCCCAGACCGAGACGTCGTTCTGAGGGCCGACACAGTCGACGTCGGCGACGACCTTGGGGTTGGCCGGAGCGGAGATGTCGATCACTCGGAAACCGCCGAAGTCACCCGCGAAGGCCAGATCGCCCCAGAAGGCGAGATCGGAGTTGATCTCGAATGGGTTCGGCGCTGTTCCGAGCAGCTTGGCGTTCTGGCTGCGAAGGTCAGGACTCTTCGAGCCGTGACCGTTCCACTGCTTGTCGCGCTGCAGCACGTCTGCCTGCGCCGCTGAGGCCAGGAGCAGCGCGGCGATCAAAACGAGCAGCAGGGCTGTGATGCGTCTTTCCATCATGGAAACCTCCACGATCGAACAGGACGGTCGACCTGCAGACCCCCTCGGTTGTGCGGCAAGTCTCTTCCGCGGGCTTGGTGCTGTCAAGCACAAGCTGGAGCTGTTTCGCCAACTCGAACGGCGTGCCCCGGGCGCCTGCAGGCGTAGACCGGGGCTCGAGCCGCGTAGGCTCGCTGGATCGACGCCGACTGGCACACCGAGCCGATGCGGGTCGCCTGGGTGGACACCGACGCGGGCGGGCGGATCCACTTCACGGCCGCGTTCCGCTGGGCCGAGGCCGCCGAGACGGCGCTCCGCAGGCGGCTCGGCCTGCTCGAAGGCTGGGCGGATTACCCGCGCCGGCGGGTGGAGGCCGAGTACCGCGCCGTCCTGCGGTTCGAGGACGAGCTCACGGTGCGCATCCGCCCGGAGCGCGTCGGCCGGACGTCGATCACCTGGGCCTGGGAGGTGCTCCGCGGGGAGGAGCTCTGCGTGGACGGGCGGCACACGGTCGTCCACGTCGACCAGGAAGGACGTCCGGCGCCGCTGCCCGACCGCGTACGGGAAGGTCTCGGCTAGCACTAGTCCCAGGTCCGCAGGTCGACGATCGTCGGCTCGTCGGCGGCGAGCTCGGGAACGACGACCACCTCGGCGTCGAAGCGCAGGCCCGAGCGGATCCGCTCCTTCACAGCAGCGGCGAGTCCCGCTTCGTCGGCCCCCGCCGCGGGGACGACCTCGCAGCGGAGGCTGTCGAGGTGCTCCGACCGGTCGATCAGGAGACGGAAGCTCTCCAGGCCCGCCACCCCCGCGAGCGCGGTCCTCGCCTGGCGCGGGTGCAGGAACATGCCGCGCACCTTCACCGCCTCGCCCACGCGGCCGAGCCAGCCGGCGATCCGCGGAGTGGCGATGGTGCAACTGCAAGGCTCGACGAGGAATGCCGAGAGGTCGCCGGTGCCCAGGCGCACGAGCGGATAGTCCGGCCTGAAGAGCGTGACGACGACCTGGCCCTCGCGCCCGTCCCAGAGCGCCTCGCCGGTCGTGAGGTCGCAGACCTGGACGAGCGCTTCGTCGGGCAGGTGCAAGCCCTCCAGCGCATCGCACTCGAAGCCGAGGTTTCCGGCCTCGGCCGTGCCGTAGCCCTGCCGGACGACCGGCACGCGCTCCTCCAGCCAGGCGCGCAGGGAGGGAGGCAGGGGCTCCGCGATCACGAACGCGCGCTCGAGCTTCTCCGGCGGCAGGCCCAGCTCCTCGGCCTGCTCGAGCAGCGCCTTCAGGTAGCTCGGCAGCCCCACGTACGCGGTGACGCCCAGGTCCCTGCTGGCCCGGGCCTGCAGGTCCTTGCTGCCCACTCCCGCCGGAACGACGGTGGCGCCGAGCTCGAGCAGCGCCTGCTCGAACATGGCGCCCAGCGGCGTGAGGTGGTAGCCGCAGCAGTTGAGAACCACGTCGCTCGGCCCGAAGCCGGCGGCGGCGAGCGCGGGCACCCAGTGCCAGGGGTCGGGCTCGTGCGGCTCGGGCTCGTAGAGTGGCCCGGGCGACTGGAAGAGGCGCCGCAGCGACGCACCCGGAGCGAGCAGGCCGCCGAAAGGCGGGTCGGCGGCCTGGAGGTCGACCAGCTCATCCTTGCTCAGGATCGGCAGCCGGTCGAGCGAGGCGACGTCGGCGAGGTCGTCCGGCACGAGCCCGGCCCGCGTGAGGCGCGCCTCGAACGCCCGCACCCGGCGCGCGGCCTCCGGCAGCACCGCGGCGACACGCTCGTCGCAGCGGCGCACGTAGGCGGAGAGGGCGTCCGTCACAGCCAGCGCTTCCGGCGCTTGTAGTGCTTGACGTCACGGTAGCTCTTGCGCTCGCCGGTCTCGGTCAGGCCGAGGTAGAACTCCTGCACGTCGGGATTCTGCGCCAGCTCCGCCGCCGGCCCGTCGAGCACGATGCGGCCGTTCTCCATCACGTAGGCGCGGTCGGCGATCTCGAGCGCGAGGCGGGCATTCTGCTCGACGACGAGGATGGTCGTGCCGAGCTCCTCGTTGAGCCGGCGGATGATCCCGAAGATCTCGGCCACGAGCTTCGGCGCGAGCCCGAGCGACGGCTCGTCGAGCATGAGCAGCTTCGGACGCGCGATCAGCGCTCTCCCCATCGCGAGCATCTGCTGCTCGCCGCCCGACAGGTAGCCGGCGTCTGCCCGGCGCCGCCCCGCGAGCGGAGGGAAGTACCCGAATACGAGCTCGAGATCGTCGGCGAGCAAGCCGTCGCCGCGACGGGTGTAGGCGCCGGCCCGCAGGTTCTCCTCGACCGTCAGGTGCTCGAAGACCCGCCTCCCCTCCATCACCTGGCAGATCCCGAGCCGCACGATGCCCGCGGCATCGAGATGGTCGATCCGCCGGCCGGCGTACGCGATCTCGCCGTCGGTGATCTCGCCGTTCTCAGAGGGCAGGAGGCCGGAGATCGCCTTCAGCGTCGTCGACTTGCCGGCGCCGTTCGAGCCGAGCAGCGCGACCACCTCGCCCTCGCCCACGTGCAGCGAGAGGCCGCGCAGGACGAGGATCACCTCGTCGTAGATCACCTCGACGTTGTTGAGCGCGAGCAGGGCGCCCGCAGCGGGATCGGGTGCCGGCGCCGCCGCCGCGCTGCCCGCGCCTCTCTCGTCCTCGCCCGCCACGTGCGCCTCCCTCCTTGGGTAGGGGCGGGGAAGGATCGTCTTCCCCGCCCCGCTCGGGTCACGGAATCCGGTAGCCCGTCACCTGCCTGAAGCGCCCGCGGATCACCTGGAAGATCCGGGAGCTGTGCAGGCCCTCGTGGGTCCGGCCGGTGAACTTGACGTCGGGGGTGACGCCGCCGGTCGAGAACTTCGGCATCGACTCCAGCGCGGCCTTCAGGTTCGGCCCGTTCACCGACTTCCCCGACGCGATCACGCGCTCGACGCCTTTCAGCATCACGGCCATCGTGTACCACCCCTGCGTGAAGTGCACCGTCGCCTTGCCCAGCGTCTTGCCACGCGCGGCGAGCCAGGCCGACGGGGCCGTCAGGCCGGGCACCTTGAGCCCGGTCGTACCCCACGGCTGCACGGTGTAGTGGCCGGCCGCCGCGCGGCCGGCGAGCCCCACGAAGATCTCGTCGCCGCACCAGTTAAGGCAGACGATCTTCATGTTCAGGCCCTGTCTCGCGATGTCGCGGGCGAGCAGGGCGGCCGGTGTGGACACGTTCTGGACGATGATCCAGCGCGCCCCCTGGCGCTGCGCCTGGGTCAGCAGCGCGGTGTAGTCGGTCGCTCCGCCGGTCATCGTGTAGGTCTGGTACCCGAGCTTCAGCCTCTTCCTCTGGACGAAGCTCTTGCCGTCCTCGAGCGGAGACTGGCCGAACGGGCTGTCGTGGTGGAAGACCGCCACCTCGGTCTGCTGGCCGCCGGTCTGCTCGGCGATGAAGCGCAACGCGATCCGCATCTGCGTCGAGTAGCTCGGCGCGACGAAGAAGTTGTAGGGCGTCTCCGACGGATTGATCAGCGTCGCCGCGTACGACGCCGACATGTAGGGGATCCGGTCGGCGTTGACCCGCGTCCGGAGCGCCTCCGTGTCGGCCGTGCCCCAGCCCTGGATGGCGATCACGCCGCTCGACTTCAGCTGCGAGTAGAGCTGCTCGCCTCGGGCGACGTTGTAGGCGTAGTCCTGCGAGATGAAGTCGATCTTGCGGCCCTTGACGCCTCCGCGCGAGTTGATGTATGTGACGTACGCCTTCACGCCCTCCGAGTAAGGGACGCCCACGTCGGACGTCGGGCCGGTCAGGGCGAAGATCCCGCCGATCTTGATCGTGGCGGGTGCCTCGATTCGACCCTGTGCACCAGCCGTCATCGCGAGGGCCAGCACAACGGCCACGACTCCTGTGCATAGCTTCATGTGCTCCTCCTTCGTGCTGCATCGTGATTCAGTACCGGAACGGCCATAGCCGGAAGTAGTCCTTCATGCGTTGCCAGATCCTCGCCATGCCCTTGGGCTCGAAGACGAGGAAGAGGACGATCGTCGCGCCGAAGATGAGCAGCTGCAGCGCCGGCAGGTTGCGGACGAAGAACGAGTCGCCCTGGAAGCGAAGGCTCAGCTGCTGCAGGTAGGCGGGCAGCGCGATGATGAACGCCGCCCCGTAGACGGCGCCCGAGATGCTGCCGAGCCCGCCGACGATGATCATCGCCAGGTAGAGGATGGAGACGTCGAGCGTGAAGCGCTCCCACGTGAGGATCTGCGTCCAGTACGCGGTGAGCGCCCCGGCGAGCCCCACGAACCCCGACGAGACGGCGAAGGCGAGCAGCTTGTAGCGCGCCGGGTTCACGCCGATCACCTCGGCCGCGATGTCCTGGTCGCGGATCGCCACGAACGCCCGTCCGACCCCCGTGCGGAAGAGGTTCGTGCCGACGACCGTGGCCAGCCCTGCGAAGGCGGCGATCACCCAGTACCACTCCCGGTCGCCGGTGATCGTCCAGCCGAAGATGGTCACCGGCTCGAGCACGAGGGCGTCGACGCCGCCCGTCACGAACTCCCAGTGCGTGACCACCCAGATGATGATCTGCTGCGACGCGAGCGTCGCGATCGCGAGGTAGAGCCCCTTGAGCCGCAGCGCCGGCAGGCCGAAGAAGGTGCCGACCGCGGCGGTGACGAGGACTGCCGCGAGGATGCCGAGAAGCGGAGAGGCCCCCGTCTTCGTGGCGACCATTCCCGCCGTGTACGCGCCGACGGCCAGGAACCCGCCCTGGCCAAGGCTGATCTGCCCCGTGTAGCCGACGAGGATGTTGAGACCGATCGCCCCCACGATCGCGATCCCGATCTGGTTCAGCACCGTCAGCCAGTAGGGCGAGGCGACGAACGGAAGCCCCACGACGACCGCGAGCGCGAGCGCCAGCCGCACGTACTCGGTCTTCGTGTGGCGGAGGGCGAGATCCGCCCGGTAGGTCGTGTGGTAGACGCCGGTCGTCGTCGCTGCCATCGTCAGACGCGCTCGATTCGGACTTGACCGAAGAGGCCGTACGGCTTGACGAGCAGGATCAGCACGAGCGCCACGTACGGGATCACCGTCTCCAGCCCTCCGCCGACGTAGCCGCCGGTGTACGCGGTGAGGAGCCCGATCAGGGCGCCGCCGACGACCGCACCGAGCACCGAGTCGAGGCCGCCGAGGATGACGACGGGAAAGACGAGCAGCCCGAAGCCGCTGATTTCGCCGGAGACGCCGACGAGATTGGCGAGCAGCACCCCTCCGACGACAGCGCTGACGCCGGCGAGAGCCCAGGCGAGCGCGAACACGCGCCGGACGCTGATGCCCATCGCGAGCGCGGCCTGCTGGTCGTCGGCGACGGCGCGCATCGCGATCCCGTGCCGTGACCGCGTGAAGAAGAGCGCGAAGGCGACGAGCGCCACGGCGACGAGGCCGAGTGCCCAGAGCCTGCTCGCACCCACCTGCGCCCCGAGCAGGTCGACGCTGCTCGAAGGGATGAACTCGGGAAACGCGCGCGGCGTCGTGCCCCAGATGATGAGGACCAGCGCACCGAGCACCTGGGAGAGCCCGATCGTGACCATGATCACGGAGATGATCGGCTGGCCGACGAGCGGCCGCAGGATCAGGCGCTCGACGACGATCCCGAGCGCGATCGCCACGAGGACGGCGCCGAGCACCGCCACGGCCCAGTGCAGCTTCGCCTCGACGGTCAGCGCCCAGACGACGTACGCGCCGATGAGCAGGAACTGCCCCTGGGCGAAGTTGATCACGGACGACGACTTGTAGATCAGCACGAAGCCGAGCGCCGCCAGCGCGAGGATCGCGCCGTTGGAGAGACCGGTCACCGTGAGCTGGACGAACGTCGCCATCAGCCGCGGCCCCCCACCCCTGCGAGCTGCCGGCGGCGGCGCGGCCGCTCCGGGCCTGCGCCGTCCGGGGACTCGATCCGCAGCGAGATGTCCCGCCGGGCCTGCGTGCCGTCCTGGTAGGTGACGAGGCTCGTGATCGTGACGGCGTCGATGCCGGCGTAGAGCGCGTCGATGATTGTGCCGTAGCGCTCGTTGATCGTTCGCCTCCGCACCTTCCGTGTGCGCGTCAGCTCCTCGTCGTCGGCGTCGAGCTGCTTGTGCAGGAGCACGAAGCGCCGGATGCGGACGCCCTCGGGCAGGTCCTCGTTCGCACGGGCCACGGCGCGACGGATCAACTCGTACACCTCGGGCTTCTGGGCGAGATCGGTGTAGGTCGTGTACGAGATGTGCTCCCGCTCGGCCCACGTCCCGATCGTCTCCATGTCGATCGAGACCATCGAGGTCACGTACGGGAGCTCGCCCCCGCCGAAGACGACGGCCTCCTGCACGTACTGGCTGAACTTGAGCTTGTTCTCGATGAAGGCGGGGCTGAAGAGCGAGCCGTCCTCGGCCTCCATCACGTCGCGCGCGCGGTCGATCACCACGAGGTGCCCGTCCTCCTCGAGGTAGCCCGCGTCGCCGGTGTGCAGCCAGCCTTCCTGCAGCGCCTCGGCCGTCGCCTCCTCGTGGCGGTAGAAGCCGCTGAAGACCGCGGGGGAGCGCAGCAGGATCTCGCCGCCCTCGGCGATCCGCAGCTCGGTGCCCGGAATCGGCAGTCCGACGGTGTTGAAGCGGATGTCGCCGTCGCGATGCACGACCGCGATGCCGCAGATCTCGGTCTGACCGTAGATCTGCTTCAGGTTGACGCCGATCGCGTGGAAGAAACGAAAGACGTCGGGGCCGAGCGGCGCCCCGCCCGTGTAGGCGCGACGCAGACGCACGAGCCCGAGCTGGTTGCGCACCGGCCGCAGGGCGGTCCAGTCGGCGAGCAGATATCCAAGCCCGAGCAACACGCCCGTCCGCCGCCCGCGCAGCCGCCGATCGGCCGCGCGCTCGCCGAGCGCGTAGCCGAGCGCGAAGACCGCGCGCTTCAGCCATCCGGCGTCCGAGAGCCGCACCTGCACCGACGAAAGCAGGCTCTCCCAGATCCGCGGCGGGCTGAACATGACGCGGGGGCCGATCTCCCTGAGGTCGCTGCGCATCGTCGCGGCGCTCTCCGGGAAGCTGAGCGCGAAGCCGGTCTGCAACGCGCAGGCGAGCGCGATCATCTGCTCGCCGATCCACGCGAGCGGCAGGAAGCTGAGGAACTCGTCCTGCGGGTCGATCGGGTCGAGGGCCATCAGGCTGCTGCCCATCGAGAGCAGGTTCGCGTGGCTGAGCATCGCCAGCTTGGGCTTGCCGGTCGTGCCCGACGTCGTGCAGAGGACCGCGGTGTCGCCGGCCGAGCCAAGCGCGATCTGCTCGTCCAGCCAGCCCGGCCGCTCCTGCTCGAGCCCGTCGCCCAACTCCTCGACCGCGGTGAACTCGAGCAGGACGTCCAGCTCGTAGTGCTCGAGACCGTGCGGGTCGTAGAAGACGATGTGCTCGACCGTTGCCAGGCGCCCGCCCTCGCGCAGCGCGATCAGCTTGTCGACCTGCTCCTGGTCCTCGGCGACGATGAAGCGCACCCGCGCGTGGTCGACCACGTGGTGCACCTCGTCGACGACGCCGTCGGGGTAGAGGCCGACCGACGCGCCGCCGAGGGCCTGCGCGGCGAGCTCGGCGATCACCCACTCGGGACGGTTGTCGCCGAGGATCGCGAGCACCTCGCCCCGCTGGAAGCCGAGCGCCGCGAGCCCGAGCGCGAACCGGCGAACGCGCCGCTGGTACTCCGCGAAGGTGAGTGGCTCCCAGATGCCGTAGCGCTTCTCGCGGAGCGCGACCCGGCCGGGCCGGCGCCTCGCGAGCCCGTCCAGGAGCTGCGGGAACGTCGCGCCGGCGGCGTCCGTCATGCGGCCTCTCCCAGATAGGCCTCGATGACGGCCGGGTTCGCCGCGACCTCCGCGGGCGTACCGTCCGCGATCACGAGACCGAAGTCGAGGACGGTCACGCGGTGCGAGATGTCCATGACGACGCCCATGTCGTGCTCGATCAGCACGACCGTCACACCGGCGAGCTCGTTGACGTCGAGCACGTAGCGCGCCATGTCCTCCTTCTCCTCGGCGTTCATGCCGGCCATCGGCTCGTCCAGGAGCAGCACCGCGGGCTGCATGGAGAGCGCCCGCCCGAGCTCGACGCGCTTCTGGAAGCCGTAGGAGAGCGTGCCGACCTCCCGCTTCCGCTCGGCCTGCAGCTCGAGGAAGTCGATCACCTCCTCGACGAGCTCGCGATGGGCGATCTCCTGCCGCCGGGCCGGCCCGTAGTACGCGAGGGCCGAGCCGACGTTGTGCCGCATGTGGACGTGGCGCCCGAGCAGCAGGTTGTCCAGCACGGTCATGTGGCGGAAGAGCTCGATGTTCTGGAACGAGCGGGCGACGCCCCAGCGCGCGATCCTGCTTGGGCGGGCGCGCGTCAGCTCGTGCACCTCGCCGTCGTGCAGGCGGATGGAGCCCTGCTGCGGCCGGTAGAGACCGCTGACGCAGTTGATCAGGCTCGTCTTGCCGGCGCCGTTGGGCCCGATGACGGCGTGCACGTCCCCCTGGCGAACCTGGACGCCGACACCTCGAAGCGCCTGGACGCCCCCGAACCGCAGGCTCACCCCGGCGACGTCGAGCTGGAGCGAACCGCGTTCGAGACTGCTGCCGTTCAGGTCGTGACGGTAGGCCCGCGACACCCCTTCTCCTCGGATCTGGTACCGAGAGGGCTCGAACGTACCATGTCGCTCATGC
>JACCRW010000231.1 GCA_013813345.1 Actinomycetota bacterium | reverse complement strand
GCGACGCTCTATCGAGGCGGACGGCAGATCTTCCGTGCGCCCGTCGGGGTCGGCCAGTCGCAATGGCCGACACCGCGTGGCGAGTTCTACGTCCGCAACCGGCTCGCGAGCTACAGCAGCCCGTTCTACGGCCCGATCGCCTTCGGGACGAGCGCGCGCTCGGCCGTCCTCACCGACTGGCCCGCGGGCGGCTTCGTCGGGATCCACGGCACGAACCAGCCCGAGCTCTTGCCTGGCCGGATCTCGCACGGATGCATCCGACTCCGCAATCCGGACATCCTTCGACTCGCGCGGTTGCTGCCGATCGGCACGCCGCTCACGATCCGCTGATGCGGAGGTTCCTCGCAGCCGTAGCTGTCGGCTTCCTCGCTGTAGGAGGACTGGCTCTCGCCGGCTCTGCGTCTGCCGCGCCGGCACCGCCGCCGCCAGCACCAGGGGAGCTCTGGCGGAACTTCCCGCTCGAGCCGCGCACCGTGACGGGAACCGCGACGACGCCGGCGGCTCCGGCTCCCGCCCGGCCTGCCGGTGTGGGACCCGCCGTGATCCGACCTCCTGAATCGCGCGAAGACGCGCAAACGCCGTGGATCCTGCTGGGGGTCGGGGCCGGGGTGCTGGCGGCGGTCGCAGCTGCCGTCCTCTACGGACGCCGCCGGCGGAGTAGGCCCGTGCACGCTGTGTCGACGGGCGAGCCGGAGCCGGAGACGGTCGTTACGCCGAACGCTCTGACGCCAACGCCCGCAAGAGCCGCCGCGAGCGTCGGTCGAACCGGCGCGCGCACCGTTGAGCGTGCGGCGCCGTCCGCACGCCGGGCCGAGCCCTCGCTCGTCGAGATGCTGTCGCCGCGCCTTCACGTCGACGAGGAGGAAGAGCAGACCGAGCACGAGCGGGAGGAGCAGGAAGAGGAGCCGGAGAAGCAGGAAGAGCAGGTCGCGACGACAAACGGAGCGCCGGCCCCAGGAACGTGCGAGATCCGCTGGTGGCACGGCCGCGCGGAGTCCCGGTTCTACGTCGAAGGAAAGCCGCCCCTGCCGGAGACGATCGAATCACCGGCATTCCGGGCGCGTGGGCGCAGCGCACCCGTGAGGAACACCGCCGCGCAGGCCGCGCACGAGGTTGTCGTCCAAAGCCTCGTCGCCGCCGGCTGGAGGCCGGACGGCCGTGGCGCGCAGTGGTTCTCCCATCGATTCACGAGCATTCCGGTCGGCGAGGAAGCGGAGCCGGCCGAGGCGCCGGAGGAGCCAGCTGCGACCCGAAGACCTGACGAGCAGGAATCGGAGTCGGAGTCGAAGGATGGGCGCAACAGCTCGTTCGTCTGGTGAGGCTGTCTTTCAGCGCCTGAACTGAAGCTCGTGCCAGGACGGCACGGGCGCAAGCTCGAGGAGCGCGCGTCCGCCGCGCGGCTCGGCGTAGCCGAAGTCGCCGGTGTCCTCGTCCCAGGCGACCTCGAGGAGTCCCTCCTTGACGCGGTGGTCGAGCCACGCGCCCCGGAAGACGAGCTTCCGCAGCCAGTAGACGAGCGACTCGCCCTCGAGCAGGCCGACGCGCTCCCAGTGGCGGACGAGGTAGCGACCGAGTTGGCTCCGCGCATCCGCGATCCTGCCGTCGGCCGAGAGCTCGACGAGATCGGCCGTCTCGTCCTCGTCCAGATCGTTCCCCTCGATCAGCCCGAGCTTCACGGCGGCGGCGGTCACGCGCTCCTCGAAGTCGTCCACGTTGAAGCCGAAGCGGTAGCCGAGAAACTCGACCACGTAGTCCTCGCCGGAGCCGTAGTTCGCCTCGGTCATAGGCCGGAAGCGTACCCTCACGCCCGCTACCCTAGTGACCGTGGAGAGGCGGCTCGTGATCCCGATGATCGGCGTCGTCCTAGCGGTCTGGCTGCTCGGAACGTGGGTAACGAAGTACTCGCTCGAGGAGATGGCGGTCTACACGCCGATCGCGGTCGCCGCGCTCGGTGCGCTCGCCGGAATCGTCCTCCTCTGGGTGAAGATCGTCCGGGATTCGTGGCGCGGCCGCAGTTCGCCGGACGCATAGCTCGGGAGCCGGGAGCGAAGCGACCCTTCAGGGGTCTTCGCGCGATCGGAATCTGCCCCGCAGATTCCGATCTTGCGCATCAATACCGTCCGACGTGGGCCGTACCGTCGAATGGCGATGCGCGACGGCTCCTGGACGATCGACAGCTGCTCCGCCGCCGACATCACGGCGCTAGCGACCGCGCTCGAGATCAGCGAGACGACGGCCTCGATCCTCGTCCGGCGCGGCTACACGGACGTCGAGGAGGCGCGAGCCTTCCTCGAGGGCGAGCGCGCTCCGCACGACCCGTACCTGCTCGGCGACATGAC
>JACCRW010000219.1 GCA_013813345.1 Actinomycetota bacterium | reverse complement strand
GAGGTGCGCGCGCCGGGCGGCCGCCTCGTCAAGCGCGTCCGGCCCCGCGTGTGGAAGCATCCGATGAAGCCCGAGACCGCGGCGGCGCTGAACACGATGATGCAATCCGTCGTGACCGGCGGCACCGGCACGGCCGCGGCGATCCCTGGCGTGAAGGTCGCCGGCAAGACCGGAACGGCCGAGACGGGCCGCTCGCACGTCTATACGGCGTGGTTCATCTTCTTCGCGCCCGCGGACGATCCGCGGATCGCAGGCGCCGTCGTGCTCGAGAACCAGCTGAACGGATTCGGCGGCAAGGTCTCCGCGCCGATCGCGAAGGCGCTCATGCAGGCGATCCTGCCGGGGGCGTCGAACGGGAAACGCTAGAGATGGCCACCACCGACACGCTCCTCAACAGGGTCTTCGACAACCGCTACGTGGTCCGCCGGCGGCTCGGCTCCGGTGGGATGGCGGACGTCTACCTGGCGGAGGATCAGGAGCTCGGACGCCAGGTCGCGCTCAAGATGCTGAACGAGCGGCACGCGAACGACGAGCAGTTCGTCGAGCGCTTCCGCCGGGAGGCGCAGAGCGCGGCCGGGCTCAACCATCCGAACATCGTCTCGATCTTCGCCCGCGGCCACGCCGAGGGCACCTACTACATCGCGATGGAGTACGTCGAGGGGCGGACGCTGAAGGAGCTGATCGTGGCGCGCGGCCCCTCGCCGATCGGGATCGCGATCGACTACTCGCGGCAGATCCTCTCCGCCCTGCGCTTCGCCCATCGCAGCGGGATCGTCCATCGAGATATCAAGCCCCACAACGTGATCGTCGACGGCGACGGCCGCGTCAAGGTGATGGACTTCGGGATCGCCCGCGCCGGCACGAGCCAGATGACCGAGGCGGGCTCGATCATCGGGACGGCGCAGTACCTCTCGCCGGAACAGGCCCGCGGCGCCCCCGTCGACCAGACCTCGGATCTCTACTCGGCGGGGATCGTCCTCTACGAGCTTTTGACGGGGTCGGTCCCGTTCAACGGCGACACCCCGGTCGAGATCGCGATGAAGCACCTCTCGCAGACGCCGGAGCCGCCCTCGACGCATCGCCCCGAGATCCCACGCGACCTCGACTACGTGATCCTGCGCGCGCTCGCGAAGGACTCCTCCGAGCGCTACCACTCGGCCGAGGAGATGGACTCCGATCTCGAGCGGATCGGGCGCGGGATCGGCGTCTCGGCGGAGACCGCAGAGGCTGCGACGAGCGTCCTCTCGCGCACGGACGTGCGCGATGCGCCGACGACGATCCGGCCGGCGACCGCCGCCACGACCGCCTACACCCCCGGGCGCTACTACGAGTACGACGAGACGCGCCGGCGCCGCTCGATCTGGCCGTGGCTGCTCGCGATCCTGGTGCTCGCGCTCGCGGCCGTGGGAGGCTACTTCGCCTACGACCAGCTCCAGAATCAGCTCAGCGCGTCGAGGCCGGTGACCGTCCCGGACGTCGAGGGGATCCTGGAGTCGCGAGCGGTCGCGCAGATCGAGGCGGAGGGGTTGCAGGCGAACGTCCAGCGCAGGCCGAGCTCCGACGTCCCGGTCGGGATCGTCGCCGAGCAGTCTCCCGAGCCGCCGAACCGGATCGAGAAGGGCAACTTCGTCACGATCGTCGTCTCCACGGGCAAGAAGAAGGTGCGGGTGCCGGGCGTCGTCGGGAGGAGCCGCGACGACGCGGTCGTGGCGCTCCGAGACGCGGACTTGACCCCTCGGGTGGTGGAGATCAACTCGGAGCGGCCGACGAACACGGTCACGGGCCAGGCTCCGAAGGCCGGCACGACGCTCGTAGAGGGCTCGACCGTACGGATCAACGTCTCGATCGGGCCGAAGCCGATCGCGGTCCCGGACGTCGTCGGCACGGCCTACGAATCCGCCGAGTCTCAGCTGCAGGGGATCGGCTTCGGGGTCGGGCGAACGAACGTCGAGTCGAACGAGCCCGAAGGCACCGTCGTGGAGCAGGTGCCGAGCGCCGGCTCGTCGCGTGCCAAGGGCTCCACGATCACGCTCCGGGTTTCCGAAGGCCCGCAGACGACGGCGATTCCCGACGTCACGACCCAGCAGGCGGATCAGGCGCGCGAGCAGCTCGAGACCGCCGGCTTCCGCGTTCGGGTCAGGCGCGAGGACACCGAGGATCCGCTCTCGGACGGGATCGTGATCCAGCAGGATCCCGAGGGCGGAAGGCAGGCGATCCCGGGGACGACGGTGACGATCGTCGTCGGCAGGTTGATCGAGCCGCTCCCGCCGCCCGCCGACACGGGGCCGACCGACACCGGGCCGGTAGACACGGGGCCTACCGACACCGGGCCGGTAGACACGGGGCCTACCGACACCGTTCCCCTGGACCCGTGAGCAGGAGGGTTCGGGTGGCCGTGCTGGCCGGCGGGCGCTCGAGCGAGCACGAGATCTCGCTGGCCTCCGCGCGCTCCGTCCTCGCGGCCCTCGATCCGGATCGCTACGAGGTCGTCGAGATCGCGATCGGCCGCGAGGGTCGCTGGAAGCTCGGAGAAAGTGTTGCTACAACACAAAGTCCGCTCGAGACGCTGCCGGTGCTGGCCGAGGCGAGCTCGCCTGCGCAGGCGCTCGGCTCGGTGGATGTAGTCCTCCCGATCCTGCACGGGCCCTTCGGCGAGGACGGGACGGTGCAGGGGTTGCTCGAGCTCGCCGGTGTCCCCTACGTCGGCGCCGGCGTCGCGGCCTCGGCGCTCTGCATGGACAAGGACCTCTTCAAGGCGGTGCTGCGCGACCGCAGGATCCCGGTCGCGCGCAATGCGACCCTCCGGCTCGGAGACGATGTCGCGAACCCGTTCGGCTACCCGGTCTTCGTCAAGCCGGCGCGCCTCGGCTCGTCGGTCGGGATCTCGAAGGCGCACGACGAGGTCGAGCTCGAGGCGGCCGTCGCGCTCGCTCGGCGCCATGACGAGAAGGTGCTCGTGGAGGAGTTCGTCGCCGGCACCGAGGTCGAGTGCGGCGTCCTCGGGAATGTGCGGCCGCTGCCGATCGCGTCGGTCGTCGGCGAGATCGTCCCCCACGCCGAGTGGTACGACTACGAGGCGAAGTACGCGGCAGGCGGCTCGGACATCATCGTCCCGGCCCGGATCCCCGAGGCTACGGCGGCGCGCGTGCAGGAGCTGGCCGTGGAGGCGTTCGTCGCGACCGAGTGCGAGGGGATGGCCCGCGTCGACTTCTTCGTCCGCGCGGACGGTGAGGTGGTCGTGAACGAGCTGAACACGATTCCCGGCTTCACCGAGACGAGCGTCTACGCCCGCCTCTTCGAGGCGTCGGGGATTCCGTACGCGGAGCTCCTCGACCGCCTGATCGAGCTTGCGCTCGAGCGACACGAGCGCCGCGCGGGACTCGAGTACTAGAGAGATCCGCGAGGAGCCACGGCGCGGCTTCCTCGCAGAGCCCGGTTCAGCGCCTGATCGCCACCGCTTCCGTATACGTCGCCGGGATCGCGACCGCGTCGCTTTCGAGCCGGTCGAACCGGCGGGCGAGCGCGACGAGATCGCGCTCCAACTCGTCGCGAGCGGTTCCCTCGAGCGCCTCGAGGGCCTTCAGCGTCGGCCCATACCAGCTCCGGAAGAACGCGACGAAGTCCTCGGCGGAAAGGAACCTGAACGCGAAGGTGCGCTCCGTGACCTCGAGCGAGTCGATGCTCTCGCCGAGGAGCTCGCGCAGATGGCCTTCCGTGCCCCAGAGCAGGGGCGACGAGAGTCCGGCAGGCGGTGGCACGTGCGCGCCCACCGTGCGGAAGAGCTCGCCGATGAGGCCCTCCGGCCTCCAGCTCGCGAGGGCGATCGTGCCGCCGGGCCGGCAGACCCGGAGGAGCTCGGCCGCCGTCTTCCCGTGATCCGGCGCGAACATCGATCCGAAGACCGATGTGACCGCGTCGAAGGAAGCATCGGGGAACGGCAGCGACTCGGCGTCTCCCTCCAGCAGTTCCACCGAGAGGCCCTCGGCGGCCGCGCGCAGGCGACCTCGCTCGAGCAGGGATGGGACGTAGTCGACGCCGACCGCCGTGCAGCCGTGCCGGGCGGCGGCGATGGCGGCATTGCCGCTGCCGGTGGCGACGTCGAGCACGCGCCAGCCGGCCTGCAGGTCGGCTGTGTCGCAGAGCCGCTCGGCCACGAGCACGATCCGGGCGGCCACGACGGCGAAGTCACCGCTCGCCCAGGTCTGCTGCTGACGTTGCTTGATCGCGCCGAGGTCGGGCTTCGTTGCTTCCACGGTGCTTGTCACGGTGTCATCTCCTTGTGGTGGCGCACGACCGTTCGTGCGGCTGAGTCCGCCGAGTCTGGCTCCAAGCTGCCGCGGCGGCTTCGCGAGACTGGGCCATTTCGACTCCCGAGCTGGACCTCAGAGCAGGCCGTCGCGCGTGGCGCGTGCGGCGGCGGCAGCCCCCGTCGGGGCCCCGAGCTTCCGCAGGATGTTGGCGACGTGCCTGTGCACCGTGTGCTCGCTGACGACCAGGTTCGAGGCGATCTGACGATTGCTGCGACCGGCGGAGACCAGCGCGAGAACCTGGAGCTCGCGGCGAGTCAGCGGACCTGCCGGCCGCTTCGCCGGCGCCAGCCGGTGGAGCAGCTCGGCCGCCTCGGCCGCAGCGCGACGGGCGCCGAGCTCCTGGAAGGCGATGTGCGCAGCCCCGGCCTCCCCAAGCGCTCGATCGGTGGAACCGAGCTCGAGGAGGACACGGGCGAGGGCGAGCCGAGCCCGCGTGCTCTCGTAGGGCGCCAGCGCAAGGCCGTAGAGATCGACCGCATCTTCCGTCGAGCTGATCGCGGAGCACGCGGCACTTGCCGACGCTATCGGCGGCACCCCGTCCGAGTGGGCCGTCTACAGGTTCATGACGAAGCTGCGCGAGCACGCGGTCACCCTGGCGGAGTGTGTGGACAGGATCGCGGACGAACTTCGGCGCGAGCTTCCTGACTATGGCCGTGACATTGCCATTGATGCGAGCGATATGTCTGCCTACGCGAACGGCCAGCGGTACCTCTACAACAACGGCCCGGAGCGGCAGGTCTACAGCGACCCGGACGCCTCCTGGGGCCACCGCAGCGCTGTCAGCACCCGCATGGGCGGAGGGTTCTATGGGTACAAGCTGCACCTCGCCGCCTGCACGCGCACCGGGCTTCCGCTCGCGTGGCAGGTCGAGACCGCCCGCCGCAACGAGTCCCTGTACGTCGCGCCTCTCTTGGACGCGCTCCACGCTCGCGGCTTCGCAATCGAGACGTGCGCGATGGATAAGGGGTACGACAACAAACCGGGTATTCGCGGAGACCGTCGAGCGCGGAGTCGTTCCGATCATCTGCCTGCGCAAGGGTCGCGCGATCCCGCTGACCGCGATCCCCTACGGAACGGACGAGTGGAAGCGTCTCTACCGGGGCCGCTCCGCCGTGGAGCGCGAGTTCGGCAGGCTCAAGCACGAATACGGCCTCGCCCCGCTGCGCACTCGCGGCATCGATCGTGTGCGGATTCACGCCGACCTCACAATGCTCGCCAGGCTTGGCCAAGCGCTCGCCCGAGCACGGGCGATACCACTCGCCGCCTAGACTGGCAGCGCGGATGCGCGCGACGGTCAGATTCGTTTCCCGCTCGATTCGCGCCGTGAAGGTGCTAGCCACTGACGGTCGAATCCCC
>JACCRW010000217.1 GCA_013813345.1 Actinomycetota bacterium | reverse complement strand
GAGGCCCAGAAGTTGAGCACCACCGCCTTGCCGCGCAGCGACTCGAGCGCGAGCTCGCCATCCCCGTCGAGCTTCGCGAGCGTGAAGTCCGGCGCCGCTGCCGTCCTCCCCTCGGCCAGCGAGCTCGTGACGGAGTTGTCGTCCCCCTTCGCGACCTTCCAGACGAGGAGGCCGAGCAGCGCCGCCACGACGCCGACGGCCAGGATCTGACCTCCGAGCCGCACTCGGCTGGTCACGCGACGATGAAGACAGGCGTGCCCGTCTCCACCTGCTCGAAGAGCCACTCGGCCTCGGGGATCAGCATCCGGATGCAGCCGTGCGAAGCCGAGTAGCCGATCGAGGCGGCGTCGGGCGTGCCGTGGATCCCCACCGCGGGCGAGGAGATCCCCAGCCAGCGCGTCCCGAGCGGGTTGCCGGGGCCGGGTGGAATCGGCACCGCGTCCTTGGCCCAGTCGGAGGCGGGCGGATACCACCACGGGTTGCGCCACTTGACGACGATCTGGAAGTTGCCGAGCGGCGTTGGGTAGCTCGCCTGTCCCGTCGCGACGCCGAACGTCCGGCGCAACGTCATCCCGTCGTAGAGGTAGAGCTTGTTGATCCCGCGGCGGATCACGATCACATCGCCGATCGAGCTCCGCGTGACGGCCGGCGCGACCTCGCTCATCCGCGCCGTGACGGGGTTCCGGAGATGCGCCTTGACACTGCGGAAGAGCGCCCGGCTGAGCGGCTCCTGCTGTAGCTCGCGCCCGGAACGACTGGCGGTCACGTAGGGAGCCGCGCCGCGCAGGAGCAGTTGCGAGTCTGCTCGGGTACGGTCGAAGCGGCGCGCGAGCCGACTCACGTAGCGCTCGATCGCCGGCAGCGGCGCGGCGACCTTCAGCGGCACCCTTGCCCCTGGACGCGAGATCCGCGCCCGCTTCACCGCGTCACCGACGTAGGCGGCGGCGCCGAGCGCCTTCGGCGCGACGAGCAGCTTCGACATGCCCGCGATGTGGACCGGGACGGGCCTCGCGAAGTACGTCCGTACCTCGGCGGTCGCCCGCGCCGGCGAGAGCCCGCCCACCAGCAGGCCGCCGATCGTCACTCCGGGCGGGATCGTCGTCGGTCGCGGAGGCCGGGGCGGCGGCGGCTTCGGCGGCGGGGGAACCGGTGGGACGGTCGTCGTGCGCACCGTCGTCGTCCGCACCGTCGTGGTCGGCGTCGTTGTCGTCGGCAGCGTGGTCGTCGTCGTCCCGGTCGTCGCGGTCGTGCTCGTTCCGGTGTCGGCGATCGCGGCCGGCGTCGCGGCGAGCACGAGCGCGCTCAGCAGACCCGCTGCGGCGCAACCCAGGAACGAGAGGGCACGCAGAGAAAGAGCCGCAAATCCCCGTTTCACGGGGCCAGTGTAGCCACGCCCGGAAAGATCCTGGGATCGTTCGTGATCACGGCGTCGACCCCGGCCGCCTCGATCCGCGCCAGCTCCTCCGGGCGGTCGACGGTCCAGCACCAGACCGCGGCCCCTCGTGCGTGCGCAGCAGCGACCGCATCTACGGAGACGACGGCGTGGTGCAGCATCAGCGCGTCCGCGCCGGCCCGCGCGAGCATCGCCCCGACGCGACGGGGAAGCACCGCCCGGAGCGCGACCGTGCCGAGCCGGATCGCAGGATGGAGCACGCGCCTGCGCGAGATCCCGCGCCTGTCCTCCGGATAGGTGAAGCCGATGCGAACGCCTGGCGCAGCTCGGGCGACCGCAGCGAGGCTCTGGCGGTGGAACGAGCTCACCACCGTCCGCCCGACGAGGCCGTGCCGCTCGAGCGCCGCCGCGAGCTCGTCCAGCCGCTCGTCCAGCTTCAGGTCAACGTGGACCGCGAGCTCCGGCCGGTCGGCGAAGTAGGCGAGCGCCTCGTCGAGCGTCGGCAAGTCCGGGGCGAGCTCTCGCAACTCGGCGAGCGAGCGGTCGCGCACGGTTCCGCTCGCCGCGCCGTGACTCACCTCGAAGAGGTCGTTCGAATGGGCGAGCACGAGCGGGCCACCGAGGAGGTCGAGGACGTCGAACTCGATCGCGTCGACGCCGGCGGCGACCGCGGCCTCGAACGCGGCGAGCGTGTTCTCAGGCGCGAGCACGGCCGCGCCGCGATGGCCGACGCGAATCAGCGGCCCGCCTCCTCGCAGAAGCCTCACGGAGCGGTTGGGAGGAGATCCTCATCGAGCTCGCCGCCGCGCGCGGCGAAGCTGACGATCATCCGGTCGGTCACCCACTCGACGGGCGCGTGATCGTCCGTCCACGGATCGCTCGAGGGCGAAACCGAGGGCCGCGAGCCCAGATCCGCCTCGAGCAGAGCGGCCAGCGGCCGGAGCCTCGTTCCGACCTTCGCAAGCAGACTCTCGCTCGGCCGCTCGGCCTCCGAGAAGCCGAGCACGATCCGGTTGAAGCGAAGCGCGTTCCAGACCCTCACCTGGGGGAACACGGTCGCGAGCGTGCCCGACACCTCGCGCACCAGCGTGTCGTCGTCGGGCACCGTGGCCACGTTCAGCGCAACCACCCCGCCGGGCGCGAGCCGGTCGCGGACGAGCCGGAAGAACTCCTGCGTCGCGAGGTAGAAGGGAACGTACGGCTGGTGGTAGGCGTCGACGTAGATCACGTCGTAGCGCCGGTCGGTCCGGCGCAAGAACGGCCGCGCGTCTTCGTCGTAGGTGGTCACACGCGGGTTGTCGCCGAGCCCGAAGTAGCGGTAGCCGACATCCGTGACGGCAGCGTCGATCTCGACTCCGTCAATCTCCGCGTCGGGCCAGAAGACGCCGAATGAGCGGGCAAGCGTGCCGCCGGCGTTGCCGAGGATCGCCACGCGCCGCGGCGGCTCCTCGAGCACGACCGGGACGGTGAGGAGCGCGTCCCACACGCCGCCCGTCAGCACCGTCTCCTTGCGCCAGACCGAGTGGACGGCCACGCCCTCGTTCAGGCTGAGCAGGCGCCTGCCGTCGTCGCGCTCGAGCACCTGGATGAACTGGTGGCGCGATTCCTTCTCGTAGAGGAGCCCTTCTTCCGCCTTCACGGCGCCGGGCGGGATCGCGACGAGGACGGCGAACGCGACCGCAGCGACGGCCGCGCGACGCCCGAGCAGCAGCGAGGCCGAGCCGGCGAGGACGAAGGCGGTGCCGAGCAGCGTCCGCTGGGTGCCGACGAGCGGGATCGTGAGCAGCGCCGGCACGAACGTGCCGAGGAGCGAGCCGGCCGTCGAGAGCGCGTAGAAGCGGCCCGCGACCGCGCCGGCCGTCTCCACGTCGGAGATCGCGAGCCTGATCGCAAAGGGCGAGACCATCCCGAGCAGGACGACGGCGGGCGCGAAGAGGAGCAGGACCGCGAAGAAGGAGCCGATCACGGCGCCCGCGGAGGCATCGTCGAGGCTGCTGACCGTCGCGTCGAGGAACGGCCTGGCGACGAACGGCGTCAGCGCCACCCAGCCGGCGGCGGCGAGCACGATCAGGCCGAGGAGCCGCGGCTCGGGCCGCCGGTCGGCGAGCTTGCCGCCGAGGTAGTAGCCGAGCGCGAGGCCGGCGAGCACGATCCCGATCAGGTTCGCCCAGACGATCGTCGAGGAGCCGAAGTACGGCGCCAGCAGCCGCGAAGCTGCGATCTCGGTCGCGAGCGAGCCGGTGCCGGCGCCGAAGACGAGCGCCGCGAGAGCGGTCCGGGAACCGCTCATTCGGATCGCTTGATCACGACGAGGGCGACGTCGTCGGTGAGCTCTCCGTCCGTCCAGTCCCGGCAGGCCGCGAGCGCCGCGGCTGCAAGCTCCTGCGCCGGCAAGCCGTGCCGTTCGGAGAGGAGGGCGTCGAGGCGCTCGCTCCCGAACTGCTCGCCGTCGCGACGCGCCTCCACGACCCCGTCCGTGTAGAGGACGACGCTCGCCCCTGCGGGATACGCGAGCGAGACCGGCTCGTAGGTCTGCGCCGCGTCGATCCCGAGCGCGAGCCCCCGCGCCGCGATCACCTCGACGCTGCCGTCGGGCAGCACGAGCCTCGGCGCCGGATGACCCGCGCTGGCGCACGTGACGGTGCCGGCGTCCGCGTCGAGGACGAGCTCGACCATCGTGATGAACTTGCCGGGCGCGATGTCCGAGGCGACGACCTCGTTCGCGGACGCGAGGAACGCGCCCGGATCGACGTGGACGCGCGCGAGCGAGCGGAAGACGAACTTCGCCATCGCCATGTCCGCGGTCGCCTCGATCCCGTGGCCGGTCACGTCGCCGAGCACAACGGCGAGCCGGCCGTCGGGAAGGACGAGATAGTCGTAGACGTCGCCGCCGACGTCGACCCGAGCGGCCGACTCGTAGACGTCGCCGATCTCGAAGCGCGCCAGATCCGGCACCTCGCGCGGCAGGAGCGAGCGCTGCATCGTGTCCGCGAACTCCTTCTGCTGGCCGTACAGGCGCGCATTGTCGATCGCGAGCGCGGCCTGGCCGGTGATCGTGAACGCCGTGTCCGCGACCTCGCCCGCGACGGGCCGCTCCGGATGGAGCGAGACGATCGTGAGCGTGGCGAGCAGCTCCCCCGCCGACTCGATCGGGACGATCGCAGCGCTCGAGCCGCGCTCCAGGAACGGCGCCAGGAGCGCGATCGCGCCCTGGAGCTCGGTCGCCGAGCGAGCATCGAGAAGAAGAGGCCCACGTCGGTCGAGTAGCTCCTGCCGCTGGGCTCGGGAGAGCGGCTGCGGCCGCTCCAGCAACGCGCGGGCCGCCTCGTTCACGCGCTGGTCGTTGACCTCGACGGCACGCGCGACGAAGTCGACACCGCGCTCGTCGGGCATCCGGATCACGGCCGCGTCAACCCCGAGCAGGTTGACGATCGAGCGCGCGAGCACGTCGAGCGTTGTCTGGAGGGAGAGGCTCTGGGCGAAGGTGCCCGCGATCTCGTAGAGCGCGCGGAGCCGCCTTGCCGCCTCCCGCTCGGCTGCCAGGGCGGTCTCCAGCCGTCCGCCCAGCTCCTTGGCACGCTCGTGCAGCCGCGCGTTCTGGACCGCGACCGCGAGCTGGGCTGCGAGCGCGACGAGCAGGGCCGACTCGTTCGGGGTCAACCGACGCGGCAGGCGCGGGTAGGCGGCGAGCAGCCCGATCAGCCCGTCCTGGACGAGGAGCGGCAGCGCCAGCACCGATGTGATCTCCGCCTCTGCCGCCGCGGCTCGAACCGCAGCGAGCTGCTCGGCTGTGCCTCGCGCGTCGAGCTCGACGATCCCCTGGCCGCGGTGCTGGCCCAGGGCGAGCTCGAGGACTGCGCGGGCGACGGGCTCGTGAGGGCCCTCGAGCGAGCGCGTGGCGGCAGCGCTCAGGACGCCTTGCTCCTCCAGGTAGAGCGCGACGCGATCGATGTCGAGGAGCGCAGCCACTCGCTCGAGCGCGGTCTCGAGCGTGTGCGTGAGCGAGAGCCGCGCGATCGCCTCGCCGACGACCGCCAAGAGCGCGCGGCTGCGTTCGAGCTCGAGTGCCTGCTCGCGCGAGCGCTCGGCCGCGCGCAACGCGTGCGCGGCGCGGACGGCGAAGCTCGCAAGCGGAGCCAGGTTCTGGGGCGCGCGGCCGGCCGGGTAGAGGAGCTGCAGGGCGCCGGCCGCCGGCTGGCCGAGCTGGAGCGTGACGAGCACTCCCTCGGGCGTCTCGTCGACTGCCGTGGCGTCCCGGCCCCCGACGATGGCACGGGCAGCGTCGCCGACGGCCACCGTTTCCTCGAGCGAGCCGAAGGAGCCGCTTCGCTCGACCCCGACCGGCGTTACTCGCCAGAGGAGGGCCGAGTCGGCGCCGGCCGCGATCGCTCCGAGTCGCGCGATGTGCGCACCCGTCCGCTCCTCGTCGGCGACGGCGGCGAGCGCATCGCCCGCGATGTCGAGCAGCGTCGTGTCGAGCGGCCCTTCGGGTCGCACCTCGCTGCAGAACTGGGTCGCAAGTGCGGCGAGATCGGCGGCGAGAGCCGCCAGCCGCCTCTCGGCCGGGTCAAACGCGTCGCCGCGGCGAAGGAGATCGAGCGAGCCGAGGTCACGGTCGGCACTCGCAAGCGGCAAGCCGAGGGCGGTCGCTCCGGGCCCGAGCCGCTTCCGCAGCGCCTCGGCCGTCCCCACGGCATCGGTCGCGCGCAATCCTTCGATCTCCGCTCCGAGCGCGGCGGATGCAGACCAAACCGTGCGAGCCACGAGCTCGTCGCCGCGCTCCCGCAACGAGACGACGACGAGCTCGGCCGAGGTGGCCAGAGCCACAGCCTCGGCAATCGCGTCGAGTGTCGGCCGAAACGGCTCACCAGCAGCCACCGCCCGCCCGGCTTCCGCCAACGCTGCGAGCGCCTCGGAGAGCTCGGCGCGCGGTGCCCCGGCGACGGTCAAAGTCCGAAGAGCCGCTCGATCTCGCGCCAGATCGTCACGGTGAAGCCGGCACTGGCGGCGAGCAGCACGAGCAGCACGAGCCAGAAGCGCAGGCCCGCGCGCCGACGGGCGCGAGAGCGCTCGATCCGCGCCCGGCGACGGGCTCGCTCGTGCAGGTACGCCCGGTCGGCGGCGACGGGGTCGAACGCCGGCGGCGCGTCGTCGCCCGCCGGCTGGCGCGTGGCAGGCTCGGGCATGCGCGGAAGTGTAGTCCGCCGCGAGAGGCCCAGGCCCGACTGCTTCTCGTGACTTTCGCTTCTGGATGTGCCCATACTTGCGTCCGTGGAAGAACCCGCGACCCGCTACGAGCCCGGCTACGACCCTCTCGCCGACCCGGCTCCGACTCCGCGCCGGCGAGTCCCCCAGCTTTGGGGACTCGGACAACGGCTCACTTGGGTCGCAGGCCTCGCGCTTGCGATCTCGGCCTTCACCGGGTGGTACTCAGGTCCCGGCAGCGACCAGGGGGTCGAGGTGAGCGTCCTCGGCTGGGACACGGGGATCCTCGGCAAGGCCGTGCTCCTGATCGGAATCGTCGCGATCGTGCTCGCGATCCTGCGGGAGACGGGGATCGCCCTCCCGGCGGCGGTTCCGGAGAGCCTCGTCGTGATCGCGCTCGGCGCCCTCGGGACCGTCGCGGTGCTCGTGCGGCTGCTCTCGATTCCGGACGAGTTCTTCTTCGCGGGGCGCGAGATCGGGCTCGCGATCAGTCTCCTCGCCGCGCTCGCGCTCCTCGTGGCAGGCCTGCTCGAGGCCGCGGAGGAGCTCTAACGAGCCTCGGCGCGTCGTGCGAAGCGCCGGATCACGGCGCCGACGTAGCGGACGGCGAGCCCGATCAGGATCCCGAGCGCCGCGCCTGCGAGCGCGTCGAGCGGATAGTGGACGCCGACATAGATGCGCGAGAACGCGATCAGCGCAGCCAGGGCGAAGAGCGGCCAGCGCAACCTCGGCACGGCGAGCGCCAGCACGGTCGCGCACGCGAAGGCCACAGTCGCGTGTCCGGATGGGAACGAGCTCGTCGCGGGCAGGGAGACGAGCGGCGCAGGATCGGGATCGCGGAGCGGCGGCCGGTCGCGGCCGAGCCAATCCTTCGCGCCGCCCGAGACCGCCTCGGCGACGAGGATCGTGGCGCCGGTACGGGCGGCGAGCGTCGGACGCCGCCACGCGACGCCCGAGAGCACGACGGCGAGGAGCAGCCAGATCGCGCCGAAGGAGCCGGCATACGTGATCCCTTCGAGGAGCGGATCGAGCACGCCAAGACGATGATCGACGACCCATTCTTGGAGGGAGTGATCGAGCTGCTCCATCCGCGAAGCCTGCCGCAGGAGGCCGGGCTCTGCGTCCGGTCTCCAAGCAGGGGCTAGACCGGAAGCAGCTGTTTCGTCGACTCGATCAGCGCGCGCGGGTCGAACGGCTTGCCGATGAACCCCTGCGCGCCGCGAGCGGCGGCCTCGCCGGCGGAGCGCTCGTCGACCTTGCCGCTGAACATGATCACGGGAATCGAGCCCACCCCGTGCCTTTCCTGGACGTGGCGCAGCATCTCCCAGCCATCCACGCGCGGCATCATCACGTCGAGCAGGATCAGATCCGGCGCCTGCTCGTCGAGCGCCGCCAGCCCCTCGTCGGCGCTTCCCGCTTCGCGAACGGCGTAGCCCTCCGCTTCCAGGTTGACCCGGACGTACTCGCGCAGCTTCGGGTCGTCGTCGACGATCAGCACGAGCGGGGCATCGCTTGCCGAGGGGCTGCTGCGTCCGACGCCGTCGAGGAACTGATCGAGGTCGGCGCGGCGGTAGCGTCGGTGCCCGCCCGGCGTCTTGAAGGAGGAGACCTGGCCTGAGTCGGTCCACTTGCGCATGGTGCTCTGGGCGACTCCGAGATACGTCGCAGCCTGGCCGAGGGTCAGCCAGTCAGGCTGGCTCTCACCCGTCCGTCTCCGCGCGCTTCCCGTCGTCACAAGCAGGAAATCTATCCAAACTTGGCGGTTTCTAAAAGGGGCTCCTCCTGATCCAAACGGCTACGGCGAGACGGTCACGGTCACCGTCTTCTTCGCGGCCGGCGGCAGCGGTTGCGGCTGCAGGGTGCGCACGCTCGTCCGGGTGCCGCCCGGGCTGGGCGCGTCGGCGAGGGCGCGGCCGATGGCGACGCCGACGAGCAGCACGATCACGCCGAGCAAACCGGCCGCCGCCGGACGCAGGAACCGGTTCCGCCGCTTCCGGCGACGCGCGCGGAGTCGTTCCTCGGAGAGGCTCACGGCTCGTAGTCGGCGGCACCGCGCGAGTAGAGCTGGAACGCGGCGGCTTCGACGAGCGAGAGGGTTCGGGGCCAGCCGGGCGAGGCGGCCCGTTGCGCGACGATCTCGCGGCTCCAGGAGTCGGCGCCGGCGTATGCGCGCGTGAGCTCGGCGAGCGTGAACGTGCCGCCGACGCGACGGCGCAACTCCTCCATCACCGCGTCGACCTGCGCCAGCAGCCGCTCGCGCTCGCGCGCGTCCTCGGCCTCCTCGAGCAGCCGCCTGCGGCCGTCCTCCCACTCGCGCCGGGCGCTCTCGATCTCGACCTCGGACATGCGCTCGATGCTACTGCGGCGTACAACAGGCCTGCGGGGGCCAGATCGGATCGAGCTCTGCGAGGACGCGCTCGCCGAGCGCGTAGCCCGGCCGGGCGAGGGCATAGGCGACGTGGGCGTGCAGGCACTTGAGCCGGCGCGGGTTACGGCTCCCGCCGATCCCGAGCCCGAGCGAGGCGCCGCCGTCGCGCCCCGTTCTCCCTCGGGCCAGCTCGCGACGCGCTGACCGCTGCTCCTCTGTTGTCCGCTCGAGATCGGCTGCGAGCCCGGAGTCCTCCTCCACGGCCGAGCCCCAGCGCTCGACTCCGCCGGCGGCCTCGAGGCGGGCGACCGCGGCGACGAGGTGCGGGCACGTGAGGTAGTAGGTGGTGGGAAACGGCTCGCCCGCGTCGTCGTAAGGCTCCTGCTCGGTGACCGCGGGCGTGCCGAAGGGGCAGCGCCGCGCTACGCGACGAAATGCGCGGGGCCGGCGACCGAGCTGCCGCTCGACGAGCGCGCGATCATCCATCCCGCCCGATCCTAGCTTCGCCGCGGCGGACGGCCCGCTGGGCGCGCCGCCATTCGGCGATTCCCCGGACGACGAAGAGCTGCTCGCCGGGGCGGACGAGCCCGTTCCGGCGGGCTTCTCGCGTGAGCGCCGCGAGAGTTGCGGAATCCGCGAGCCGGGCCTGGAGCCGAGTTCGCTCCGTCCGCAGCTCGCGCACCTCGGCCTGGCGTGCGTTCAGCGTCGAGCGGGTCTCGACGTAGCTCGCGAGCGGCCGGTAGTAGAGGACCGCCACGAACCCGAGTACGCCGACGACGCACCAGCGCAGCAGGATCGCGGAGCGGTGCGAGCGCGCGCGGCGCTTCGACTTCTTCCTCGGCGCGGCGTTCTCCTGCCGAGATCTGGGGCGCTGTACTCGCTTGGCCACGGCACCCGTTTCCGCACGCGCTCCGTGGCTCCTGCTCGCGCCGCCGCCGTACGTGCCCCCAGGGGCCGGCGAACCCCCTGGGAACACGCTACCGACTGAACACCTGAGGGGCTGTGACGGCTTGTCACAACATCGTGACAATCAATCACGACCCCATTACGTTCCTGGCGCGTGGCTGAGCGTGCGCGGGCGGAAGGGATAGTGTGGAAGCACAGACCCGAAGAGCCGCGTGCGCTCAGGCGCGCGAGGCCGCGGCGGAGGCCGGCCCTACTGACTGAAGATGGGCCGGCCCGGAGCCGCGGGCGGTCAGGACGTCCGGGGGTCAGGCGATGTCGACCTTGATCACGTTCGTGGTCCCCGGCATGTTCACGGCCGTACCGGCGGTGATCACGACCCGGTCGCCCGCCTCCACGATCCCGGTGCTTCGCGCCGCGTCGAGCGAGGTCGCCCAGAGCTCCTCGACGTCGGCGGCCTGCGGAATGTGTACCGGCGTCACCCCCCACTCGAGCGCCATGTGCTGGAAGGAGTGCTTGTGGTGCGTGAGCCCGATGATCGGCCGCCGGGGACGCAGGCGCGCCACGGCCGAGGCCGTGCGCCCGGTAAAGGTCGGCACGAGCAGCGCCTTCGCCGCAAGCGCCTCGGCGATGTCGCAGGCGGCGTTCGACATCGCCTGGCCGATCGTCGGCTGCTCCTCCGCCTCGGGAATCTCGTGCCGGTAGCCGAGGCTCGGCTCTACGGCGTAGGCGATCCGGTTCATCAACGCGACCGCCTCGACCGGGTAGTCGCCGATCGCGGTCTCGCCGGAGAGCATCAGCGCCGAGGTTCCGTCGAGGATCGCGTTCGCGACATCCGAGGCTTCGGCGCGGGTCGGCTCGGGCGCATGCACCATCGACTCGAGCATCTGCGTGGCCGTGATCACCGGCTTCCCCCGCTCGAGCGCGCGCAGGATGATCCGCTTCTGGAGCAGCGGCACGTCGGCGGCGCCGATCTCGACTCCGAGGTCGCCGCGCGCGACCATCACGGCATCGGCCTCGCGGAGGATGTCGTCGAGTACCGCGACCGCCTCGGCCTTCTCGATCTTCGCGATCACGTGCGCGGTCGAGCCGGCGGCCTCGATCAGCGTCCGCAGCGCCTGCACGTCCGACGCGGTGCGGACGAACGAGAGCGCGACGTAGTCGACGCCGAGCTCGAGCGCGAACTGGAGATCGTCGATGTCCTTCCGCGTCAGCGAGGGAATCGGCAGCGGCACCCCGGGTAGGTTGACGCCCTTGTGCGAGCTGACGGTGCCGCCGACGAGCACCTCGCAGCGGGCGCGGCCGCGGTCGACCTTCTCGACGCGCAGCCGGACCGAGCCGTCGTCGATCAACACGTCGTTGCCGGGTTGGAGGATCGAGCCGAGCACGTCCGGCGCGACGGGCAGGTCGTCCGGGTGCGCCCCGTCCTCGCCGGCGATCGTCACATACTCCCCACGGACGAGCTCGACCGGCGCAGCGAGCTCGCCGATGCGGAGCTTCGGCCCCTGGAGATCGGCGATCACCGCGACGGGCCGGCCCACCTGCTCCTGGGCGGCGCGGATCGCCGCGGACGTCTCGGCGTGGACTTCCCGCGTCCCGTGCGAGAAGTTGAGCCGCGCGCCATCGATCGTCTCGACGAGCTGCTCCAGCACCCCGGGCGCCGAGCTCGCGGGGCCGATCGTGGCCACGATCTTCGTCCGGCGCGGTTCGAGGGCCATCGCTACAACCTAGATGATCGATGGTATGCCTTCGCCCCGGCATGTGCGACAGTGAAGACGTGCTGGGCGGGGCCGCAGACCCGGGCGCACAACTCGTCGGCCGCGAGCCGGAGCTCGCAGTGCTGCGTGAGTTTCTCGCCGGTGAGCGCTCGCCACGGGGATTCGTCCTGACCGGCGGGCCGGGCATCGGCAAGACGACGCTCTGGGCGGCGGCGCTCGACGAAGCCCGCGCGCAAGGGCTGCGCGTCCTCTCGGCGCGACCGAGCGATGCCGAGGCCCGGCTCTCCTTCGCAGCGTTGATCGACCTGCTCGACGGCGTCGCGACGGACGGCCTTGACAGCCTGCCGGCGCCACAGCTCCGCGCGCTCGAAGTCGCGCTCCTGCGGACCGAGCCGACCGGGGCACCGGAGCCGCACGCGATCGCGCTCGGGCTCCTCAACGTGTTACGGGCGCTGGCCGCGCACGAGCCGCTGCTGGTCGCGATCGACGACATCCAATGGCTCGATCCGCCCTCCGCCGACGCTCTTGCCTTTGCAGCGCGCCGCCTCGAAGGCGAACCGATCGGCTTCCTGCTCGCCAAACGCCCGGGACGCTCGTCCGCTCTCGAGCGCGAGCTCGAGCGAGGGCCGCTCGCGCGCCTCGAGGTCGGCCCGCTCAGCCTCGGCGCGATCCGCCGGCTCTTGGTCGAACGGCTGGGCCTGAGCCTGTCGCGGCAACTCTTGCGCCGAATCTTCGAGTCCACGCTCGGGAACCCGTTGTTCGCGATCGAGGTCGGTCGCACCCTGGTGGGGCGAGAGTCGCTAGAGCTCGGCGAGGACATTCCGGTGCCGGACGGCGTCGAGGACCTGCTCGGCACCCGCGTCGCGCGGCTGACCCAGCCCGTGCACAGGCTGCTGCTCGCGGTCGCGCTGAGCGGCGAGCTGCGCTCAGCCCAGGTCGCAGCGCTCGCCGATCCGGGCGCGCTCGACGACGCTCTCGAGGCAGGCGTGCTGCTTGCCGACGGCGACCGTGTGCGCGCGTCGCATCCCCTGCTCGCGGCCGCCGCCGTTCGCCAGTCGCGGGCACGCGAGCGGCGCGAGCTCCATCTCGAGCTCGCGGCTGCGGTCGCCGACGAGGAGCTGAGAGCCCGTCATCTTGCCCTTGCGACGGAGCGTCCGGATGCGGAGCTCGCTGCCACGCTCGCCGCAGCCGCCGCGGGTGCGGCCGCTCGGGGTGCTGCACAGGACGCGGCGGCACTGGCCGAGCACGCGCTGCGCCTCACCCCGCGAGGATCGGCGGAGCGCAGCGATCGGCTGCTTGCGCTCGGCTGGTACTTCGAGGTGGCGGGCGCGCCTCGTCAGGCGTCGAAGCTGCTCTTGCCGGAGCTCGATGCGCTGCCTCCGGGCGCGGCGCGCGTTCGGGCGTGCCTGCTTCTCTCCGAGTGCGCGACGCCGAGCAACTACGACACCCGGCGCTACCTCCGGCGAGCGCACGCCGAGAGCAGGAACGACCCCGGCCTGCGCGCCTACGCGCTGGCGAAGATCGCGAGCAACTCAGCGGTCATCGGCGTCGAGCGGATCCACGAGGCCGAAGCGTGGGCACAAGAGGCGTTGGACGAGCTGCCGGCTGCGCGGCACGCCGGCCCCGAGGACGTAGAGCGGGTCGCGCTCTTCTCGCTGAGCTGGGCGCGCAGCCTACGGGGCCTGCCGATCGACGACCTGTGCGAGCGCTTCCGCGCCGCGGCCGACTCGGTTCCCTACAGCGCCGGCTCCCCCGAGCGGATCGCCGGGCAACGGCTCGTCTGGCGAGGCGACGTCGTCGAGGCTCGGGCCGTTCTGACGCAGCTCCTCTCACTTGCCGACGAGCGAGGGGAACCGGTCTCGTACACGTTGCAGCGGCTCCACGTCTGCGAGCTCGAGTTGCGTGCGGGCGGCTGGGAGGCGGCATCGCGCCTCCTCGACGAATGGGCCGAGTCGTCCGACCGGGAGCTCCTCGTCTGGCCGATGTACGAGCGCTGTCGTGCGCTCGCCGCCGCCGGCCGAGGTCTTCCCGACGAGGCCGAGCAATGGGCCGCCGAGGCGATCGCGCGGGCGGAGACAACCGGCGTTCGCTGGGACCTGCTCGAGGCCTTGAGGGCGCGCGGAATCGCCGCCCTGCTCAAGCATGAGCCGGAGCGAGCGGCGGCAAGCCTGCGCCGAGTCTGGGAGCACACGGAGCGCGAGGGGATCGACGAGCCCGGAGCGTTCCCGGTCGCAGCGGATCTCGTGGAGGCGCTCGTGGAGCTGGGTGAGCGCGACGAGGCGCTCGCCGTGACCGGGCGGCTCGCGGAGCTCGCGGAGCGGCTAGACCATCCTTGGGGGCTCGCCACGGCGGCGCGGTGCGACGCGCTGGTGAGGCTCGCGTCACCGGCCTATGACGGGGAGGCGGCCGCGGCTCTCGCGGGGGCGGCTGCGGCGTACGGCGAGCTCGGGCTCCGTTTCGACCGAGCGCGGTCTCTGCTCGGCCTCGGCCGGGCGCAGCGGCGGTTCCGGAAATGGGGCGCGGCAAGAGAGTCGCTCGAGGCCGCCGCGTTCGCATTCGACGAGATCGGATCGAACGGGTGGGCCGAGGAGGCACGTTCCGAGCTCGTGCGAGTCGGCGCCCGCCGACCCCGGCCGACGGGCGAGCTCACGCCCGCGGAGCTGCGCGTCGCCGAGCTGGCCGCGGACGGACTCGCGAACAAGGAGATCGCACGCACGCTCTTCGTCACGGTGCGCACAGTCGAGACGCACCTCTCGCACGCCTACGCGAAGCTCGAGGTCCGGTCGCGGTCGCAGCTCACACGCCGGCTCGCCCGGACAACGTAGCGTGCCTAAGGTTCGAGGGTTTCCCTGATTTCGATGCGCTCCGCGCCGGCGTACGGTGGGGCGCATGGCCGAGTTCCTGCTCGAGCTCTACATCTCCCGCGCGGACGCCGACGCCGCCGGGCGCGGCGCTGAGAGCGCTCGCCGCGCGGCGGAAGACCTGACCCGCGAGGGAACCTCGATCCGCTATCTACGCTCGATCTTCGTCCCGGAGGACGAGACCTGCTTCCTGCTCTACGAGGCGGGGTCGGCCGACGCCGTCCGCGAGGCCGCGCGCCGCGCTTCGCTCTCCGTCGAGCGCATCGCCCAGGCAGTCGCCGTCTCGAGTGACACCAAGAATCGACACGACAAGGGGGACCCATGAGTACCACGTCCGATGACCGACCTTCGCGCTCCAGCCGGAAAGCCTTCCTCGGCCGCCTCGGCCTCGGCGCGGCTGCGGTGGGCTCGGGCGGCCTCGTCCGCGCGGAGAGCGCCGCTGCCCGAACCGCCCACGCGCAGCATGCCTACTCCACGAGCTCCGACCGCTTCGGACGGATCTTCGAAGGGCTGCCGCCATTTGCGTCGCAGAGCCCGAAGGTCGAGGAGGCGATGCGCGACATCGGCAAGCCGGGTGGGATCCTCGACGCGAAGGACGCGCTCGACAAAGGGCCGGTGCTCCTGATTACCGACCCGAGCCTCTCGGCAGGAAACCCCAACAACTCCGCCCACCCCGCGGGCGCGACGTTCATGGGCCAGTTCCTCGACCACGACATGACCTTCGACGTCGGTTCCAGGCTCGGTCAGCCCACGGATCCGCGGGACGCCGTGAACGGCCGCACGCCTGCCTTCGACCTCGACTCGGTCTATGGTGGCGGCCCCGTCGCCTCGGCTCAGCTCTACGATCCGGCCGACCGAGCGAAGCTCAGGCTCGACAGCGGCGGGCACTTCGAGGACCTGCCTCGGGTCGCCGACGGCACGGCAGTCATCGCCGATCCGCGCAACGACGAGCACGTCGTGATCGCCGGGCTCCAGTGTGCCTTCATCCTCTGTCACAACCGAGCCGTCGAGGAGGCTCGTGGCGCGGGCGCCGCCGATCCGTTCGCGCAGGCCCGGCGGCTTGTGACCTGGCACTACCACTGGTTGATCCTGCACGAGCTCCTGCCGCTCTTCGTCGGGCAGGCGCTCGTGGACGACGTGCTGACGAAGGGCCGGCGCTTCTACCGCCCGAAGGGCGCCGCCCTGATGCCGGTCGAGTTCCAGGGAGCCGCCTATCGCTTCGGCCACAGCATGGTGCGGCCGTCCTACCGGGCGAACCTGAAGGGCGACCGCGGCAAGGCGTTCTTCGGACTGATCTTCGATCCGGCCGCAAGCGGGTCCGATCCGGTCGATCTCCGCGGCGGGTGCCGCGCGCCGAGGAGGTTCGTGGGCTGGCAGACGTTCTTCGACTTCGGCGACGGAGAGGTGAAGCCCAACAAGCTGATCGACACGAAGCTCTCGACTCCTCTCTTCGATCTCCCTCTCGGCGCGATTGCGAGCGGCGACCTGCCGACCTCGCTCCCGCAGCGGAATCTCCTCCGGCAGCTGACGTGGAAGCTCCCTTCGGGTCAGCGACTCGCCAAGGAGATGGGGCTGCCGGCGCTGGCGCCCGGAGATCTCCAGGAGTTGAGCGGTTACGGCCTCAAGCTCGAGCGCTCGACGCCGCTCTGGTACTACGTGCTCAAGGAAGCGGAGGTGATGGCCGCCGGCCTCCGGCTCGGCCCCGTCGGCGGCCGGATCGTCGCCGAGGTGATGATCGGTCTGCTCCAGACCGACCCCGCGAGCTACGTCGCCTCGCAGCCTGGCTGGAAGCCGACGCTGCCGAGCACGTCCGGGCACGGTGAGTTCCGGATGGTCGACCTGCTCCGCTACGCCGGGGTCGACCCTGCGAGCCGAGGCCAGTGAGGCCGACTACCTTCGCGAGCGGGGAAACGCGGACCAACCCGGATACACCGCTCGCTCGCCGAGTTCCTCCTCAATCCGGAGGAGGCGGTTGTACTTCGCGGTGCGGTCGGAGCGGGCCGGCGCGCCGGTCTTGATCTGGCCGGTGCCGAGCGCGACGGCGAGGTCGGCGATCGTCGCGTCCTCGGTCTCTCCCGACCGGTGAGACATCACTGCGGTGTAGCCGTGCTCGTGCGCGAGCCGGACGGCCTCGATCGTCTCGGTCAGCGTCCCGATCTGGTTCACCTTGACGAGGATCGAGTTGCCGACGCCGCGCTCGATTCCCTCGCGCAGCCGCTCCGGGTTCGTGACGAAGAGGTCGTCGCCGACGAGCTGGACGCGGTCGCCGACCTCTTTCGTCAGCGCCTGCCACGCGTCCCAGTCGTCCTCGGCGAGGCCGTCTTCGATCGAGACGATCGGGTAGTGGTCGCAGAGCTCCGCCCAGAAGGCCGGCATCTCAGCGCTCGTCTGCTCGCGGCCCTCGAAGCGGTAGGCGCCGTCTTCGAAGACCTCGCTCGTGGCCGGGTCGAGCGCGATCGCGATCCGCTCTCGGTGACCGGCGCGCTCCGCCGCCTCGAGGATCACGTCGATTGCCGCCTCGCTCGACTCGAGGTCGGGCGCGAACCCTCCCTCGTCGCCAACGAGCGTCGAGAGCCCCCGCTCGGACAGCACCTGCTTCAACGAGTGATAGACCTCGACGCCCAGCCGCAACCCTTCGCCGAAGCTCGTCGCCTCGACCGGCACGACCATGAACTCCTGCAGCTCGATCGAGTTGTCCGCGTGCACGCCGCCGTTGATCACATTCAGCATCGGGACGGGTAGCGTCGCCGCGCTCTCCCCGCCGAGGTGGCGGTAGAGCGGCAGGCCCGCGTCTGCGGCAGCGGCCTTCGCGGCGGCCATCGAGACGCCGAGGATCGCGTTGGCGCCCAACCTGCCCTTGTTCGGGCTGCCGTCCGCCTCGATCAGGCGCTCGTCGAGCGTCCGCTGGTCGGCTGCGTCGATGCCGGCGACGGCCTGCGCGAGCTCGCCGCCAACGTTCGCAATCGCCTGCGTCACGCCCTTGCCGCCGTACGCAGCACTTCCGTCGCGGAGCTCGACCGCCTCGTGCACTCCAGTCGAGGCCCCGGAGGGAACGGCCGCGCGTCCCCGGGCGCCCGACTCGAGCTCGACGTCCACCTCGACCGTCGGGTTTCCTCGCGAGTCGAGGATCTGGCGGCCGCGGACTGCCACGATCCTGGCGCTCATTCAGCCTCCTTGGCGAGATCGAAGTAGCGGTCTTGCTGGGCGAGCGGCAGCTCGAGCCAGTTCTCCCCAGCGCTCGCGGCGCGGCGCTCGGCCTCTTCGACGCGGCTGCGAAAGCGCGCGGTGGCGGCGCGAAGCTCGAGCTCGGGATCGGCGTTCAGCCGGCGGGCGACGTTGACCGCGGCAAAGAGCAGGTCGCCGAGCTCCGCGGCCTGCCCGGGATCGGGCGGCAGCTCCGGCATAGGCTCGGGCCTGTCGCGCAACTCAGCCTTCAGCTCGGCGAGCTCCTCGTCGAGATCGGCGAGGGCGCCGGCGAGATCGGGATACTCGAAGCCGACGGCGGCTGCGCGCCGCTGCACCTTCCGGGCGAGGGCAAGAGCGGGAAGCGAGGCCGGAACGTCGTGGAAGACGCCCTCGCGCCCCTCCTGCTCGGTCTTCAGAGCCTCCCAGCGCTCGCGCACCCGCTCCGCGGTCTTCGCCTCCGCCTCGCCGAAGACGTGCGGGTGCCGTCGGACGAGCTTCGCGTGTACCGCCCGCGCAACCTGCTCGAGATCGCCCTCCCCGCGCTCCTCCAGGAGCAGAGCGAGAAAGGTGACCTGGAAGAGGAGATCGCCGAGCTCGTCGAGCAGCTTCGCCGGATCGCCTCCCGCCGCCGCGTCCGCGACCTCGTAGGCCTCCTCGATCGTGTGGGGGACGATCGTTAGCGCCGTCTGCTCGCGATCCCACGGAC
The DNA here is from genome assembly GCA_013813345.1 of Actinomycetota bacterium. Classification (GTDB taxonomy): domain Bacteria; phylum Actinomycetota; class Thermoleophilia; order Gaiellales; family Gaiellaceae; genus Gaiellasilicea. The sequence goes on along the minus strand of JACCRW010000217.1, from coordinate 12,370 downwards.
AGTCCCGTCGCAGCCGCCGCGTCAGCTCCTCGAGCTCGCCGAGCGCCTCCGCCGAGGCCATTACTCCTCTGCGTTGGTCGTCGTCGCGCCCGTCGTTCCGGCCGGCGGCGGAGTAAAGCCGATCGCGTACGAGACCTGATCCTCGTACTCCTTCTTCAGGTCGTCCACCCACTTCGTCATCGCCTCGTTCTTCTTCGTCTGCCGGAGTTGCTGGCGGATCGACTCCTTCACATCCGCGAGGGGCGTCACCTTGGCCGCCGTCGCCTGCTTGAGCGGCTGGATGATGTGGAAGCCGAACTCGGTCTTGATGGGCCGCGAGATGGCGTTGTTCTCGAGCAGGAACGCGGTCATGTCGAACGGCGCCACGGTCTGGCCCCTCGAGACCGTCAGCTTGCCCCCGTTCGCCTTCGAGCCGGTGTCCAGCGACACCTTCTTCGCGAGCGCGTCGAAGTCGGCGCCGTCCTTGAGCTGGTCATAGATCCGACTCGCCTCGGGGCGCGTCTTGACGAGGATGTGGCGCACCTCTCGGCTCTCCGGCTGGCTGTACTGAGCCTGGTTCTTCTCGTAGTAGTCGGAGATCGCCTTGTCGTCGATCTTTACGTCGGCGGTCACCTTGTTGAAGATCTTCTCGTTCAGGATCTGGGAGCGAATGTCCTTGCGCACCTGCGCGTCGGAGAGGCCCTGGTCGCGGAGCTGCTTCTCGTACTTCTTGGCATCGCCGCCGAAGTACTGCTTCTTGATCTGCGCGAGCCGGGCGTCGACCTGCTTCTCGGTCACTTCGATCTCCAGGTTTTCGGCCTGCTGCTCGAACTCGACACGCTGGACGAGGAACTGGACCACCTGGTTCTTCAGGGTCTGGAACTCCTGCGAGCCCGCCGCCGGGAACTCCCGCTTCTGATCCTTGTAGCTCTTCTTCGACTGGTTGATGATGGCCTGGTAGTCGGATCTGGCCACTTTCTCGCCGTCGACGACGGCCACGGCGTCCTTCGGGACTTCGTCGTCGCCACCGCAACCGGCGGCGAAAAGCGCGAGGGCGAGAGCAGGGAGAAGAAGCAGGCGTGAGGTCTTCATCGGTAAGGAGTACTCCAGTGCAGTCGAGGTCGCAGGCCAGTGTAGCCAGGGTCGCGGCCGGCCCGAAAAGTGGCCGCGGCCCTTAACGCGCGGTACACAAACTGCGTCTATGCGGCCTGGCGCGCGGTTACCAGCGCGTCGACGAGGTCGATCGCCCCGGTCAGCGCCTCGGTCCGCCGGCTCACCTCTCGCTTCGCGCTCGTGTAGACGGCCGTGTCCGAGACGTCGCGCAAGGCGCGCAGCTCGGAGGAGCCGAGCACAAGCGGCCCGACGGTGGCCCGGCCGCCGCGGAAGATCAGGTAGTCCGCGCCGAGGCGCGCGAGCTTGAGCTTCGCTTCCTGGATCGCGAACAGGTGCTCGACCGGCTCGGGCACGGGGCCGTAGCGGTCCTCGAGCGCCGCGTGCAGCTCGCGGAGCTCGTCGTCGGTCTCCGCGAGCGCGAGCCGGCGGTGGATGTCGATCTTGAGCGCCTCCGAGGCGACGTAGGTCGCGGGCACGTAGGCATCGACGCGCGCGTCGACTCTGACCGGCCTCGTCGCGAGCCGGCGCTGCCCCTGGAGCTCGGCCACGGCCTCGGCGAGCATCTCGACGTAGAGCTCGAAGCCCAGCGCGGCGACGTGCCCGGACTGCTCGGCGCCGAGCAGGTCGCCGGCGCCGCGGATCTCGAGGTCACGCATCGCAATCTGGAAGCCGGCGCCGAGCTCGGTGTGATCGGCGAGCGTCGAGAGCCGGGCGCGCGCCTCCGGGGTCAGCTCCTGCGCGTCGGGATAGAGCAGGTACGCGTGGGCGGTCACGTCCGAGCGGCCGACTCGCCCTCGGATCTGGTAGAGCTGGGCCAGCCCGAGCATGTCGGCGCGCTCGACGATCAGTGTGTTCGCCTGCGGGATGTCGATCCCCGACTCGATGATCGTCGTCGAGACGAGGACGTCGGCATCGTTGCGCAGGAACGCGTGCATCTTCTCCTCCAGCTCGCGCTCGCGCATCTTCCCGTGCGCGACGATGAAGCGGAGCTTCGGGCAGAGCTGCTGCAGCTTCTCGGCCGCCTCCTCGATCGACTCCACCCGGTTATGGAGGTAGAAGGCCTGGCCGCCGCGCTCGACCTCGCGCTCGAGCGCGGTTCGGATCAGCTCCTCGTCGTACTCGCCGACGGTCGTCCGGATCGGGCGGCGCCCCTCCGGCGGCGTCTCGATGATCGAGATGTCCCGCAGGCCGGAGAGCGACATGTGGAGGGTGCGCGGGATGGGCGTCGCGGAGAGCGCGAGCACGTCGACCTCGAGTCGCAGCGAGCGGATCAGCTCCTTCTGGGCGACGCCGAAGCGCTGCTCCTCGTCGAGGATCACGAGCCCGAGCTCCTTGGGGATCACGTCCCTCGAAAGGATTCTGTGGGTGCCGATCAGGACGTCGACTTTCCCTTCGGCGAAATCCTTCAGCACCTTCTTCGCCTCGGCCGCAGTGCGGAAGCGCGAGACCATCTCGACGCGAACGGGAAAGTCGCGGTAGCGGGCGCGGAACGTATTCCAGTGCTGCTCGGCGAGGATCGTGGTCGGGCAGAGGACGAGCGTCTGCTTGCCGTTCACTGCGATTGCGAAAGCGGCGCGCACCGCGACCTCGGTCTTGCCGAAGCCGACGTCGCCGCAGACGAGCCGGTCCATCGGCCGCGGGGCTTCGAGGTCCTCCTTGACCGCCTCGATCGCCCGCGCCTGATCCTCCGTTTCGCGGTACGGGAACTCGGCCTCGAGGCGCTCCAGCCACTCGTTCTCGAGCTCGTAGGCGTGGCCGGGGGCCTGCTGGCGCTGTGCGTAGAGGCCGATCAGCTCCGTCGCCAGCTCGCGCACCGACTCGCGGGCACGCGCCTTCAGGTTCGCCCAGGCCTTGCCGCCGAGCTTGGAAAGCGTGGGCGCGCTCGCGTCGGCGCCGATGTACTTCGAGACCTTGCCGAGCTGCTCGTGCGGAACGTAGAGCCGGTCGTCGCCGCGGAAGCCGACGAAGAGGTAGTCGCGCGTGACGCCGGCGACCTCCTTCGTCTCGAAGCCGAGCAGCTTCCCGACGCCGTGATCCGCGTGGACGATGAAGTCGCCGGTGCGCAGGTCGGCGAAGGTGGCGAGCGCGCGACCGAGGCGGCGGTCGGCCCGCGGCGGCCGCTTCCGGAAGACCTGGGTATCGGGAAGGAGGACGAGCCCGAGCTCCCGCCAGACGAAGCCGCGGCGCGCGGGCGCGACCGCGAAGAGGAGCTCCGGCTCCTCAGGGAGATCGGCACCTGGCTCGAGCATCTTCGCGGCGGCCCGCCGAAGCAGGTTCTGCGTTCGCAACGCCTCGCCCCCGTGCGGGAAGGCGACGACGACGCGGTTGCCGCCGCGGACGAAGCCGCCGAGCTCCTGCTCTGCCTCGGCGAGACCACGTGCCGCGAGCGCGGGCCGCTGCGCCTCGAAGGCGAACGGCTGCGACTGCGGGAACGGGTCGAGCTCGGTCGTCCCCTTCAGCCCGATCGGGTCGAGCCCCTCCTCCGCCCAGACGCGGCGTACCTCCTCCGGCTGCCAGATGAAGTCGGGGACGCGCTCGAGGGCGAGGACGAGATCGGCCGGCACGACCGGCGCCGCTCCCTCCTCGGCAAGTAACAGACTGTTACTTGGATCGACGAGCTCGCCCCGCCGCTCCGCTGCCGGGTAGACGACGGCGTCGGTGACCGGATGGAGCGCGCGCTGCGTGAACGGCGAGAAGACTCGGACCTGCTCGATCTCGTCGCCGAAGAACTCGACGCGGAGCGGCTCGCGGCCCGTGGTCGGGAAGACGTCGACGATCCCGCCGCGGACCGCGAACTGGCCGCGCTCCTCGGCGCGATCCACGCGCTCGTAGCCGGCGAGCGCAAACGCCTCGGAGAGGCCGTCCACGCCGGGCTCCTCCCCCACTTCGAGCCGCACGGGCTCAGGGCGGTGCTGCGCCGGTGGCATTCCCTCGGCGACCGCCATCGCGGAGGCGCAGACGAGCCCGCCTCGCGCGAGCACGTCGAGGGCGCGAGCCCGCTCACCGACGAGATGCGGCGGCGGCTCGAGCCCCGAGCTCCAGCCGACGCCCCGTCCGGGAAAGAGCGCGACGCGATCGGCGCCGACGAACCAGCCTGCGGCCTCGGCCGCGTCGCGAGCGTCCGCGTCCTCGGGGAGCAGGCAGACGATCCCGCGGTCGAGGTGCTCGTGCAGCGTCGCGAGCAGCAGCGGCAGCACGGGCTCGGAGACGCGGGCGCGCGTCGGCAGCGCGGCGGCGAGCGCCCGCAGCCGCTCGTGCTCGAGCAGCTCGCGGACGAAGATGTGAAGGGCTGGCCGGTCCATGACGAAGGGCCGGAACGCAGGTTCCGGCGCGCATACTGTATCCGCCTGGACGCAACTAGCGGAACCGGTCGCGGACATGAAATGCACCGCAGCTCGGGCTCGTCTGAGCACTCGCCCACAGCCAGGCCCGGCACTCCAGCGATAGTGGCGCGCTTCGCACCGATAGCACAGTCGCTCTTTCGTTTGAGACCACTGTTGGCCTGACGGAGCGTCAGTTCGTCGGGCCGGACGGTCGACCTTCAGGTCAGCAGGCGCGTCACCGTCGCACAAGCACGCTGACAGCCGCCAGAGAGAGAACCCGTATGCATGATGCTATGCTGTTTGTATGCTGCAAATCGTTACGCGGGTCGACGACAACCTTGCTCGCGAGGTCGACCGGCTAGTACAGGAAGGCGTCGTTGCATCTCGCTCGGCCGCTGTCCGCCTCGGTCTCGAGACCTTGATCGAGCGTCATCGCCGCCATCGGATCGGTCGGTCGATCGTCGACGGGTACACCCGCCGGCCGCAGACCGAAACCGAAGTCGGCTGGACAGACGAAGCCACGACGAAGATGATCGCCGACGAGTCCTGGTGACCGCTCCCGCCCAGGGTGAGGTCTGGTGGGCTGAGGCGGAGGACAAGCGCCGACCGGTCCTGATCGTGACCCGGAACGAGGGGATCCCCGTTCTCACCTGGCTCGTCGTGGCCCCGGTGACACGGACGGTACGCGACATCCCGACGGAGGTAGCCCTAGGTCCCCAGGAGGGGCTGCCGGAGCCCTGCGCGGCGACATTCGACAACCTTCAGCCGATCCGACGTTCGTTTCTGACGCAACGTGTCGGGCGACTGGATGAAGCTCGGCGGAACGAGCTCTGCCGCGCTCTCTCCGCTCTCGCCGACTGCTGAGGTTCAGCTCGCGCTAGCGCCCGCCGTGCCAGCTCTCCCAGAGTGCTGCGTACGAGCCGTCCTGGCCGACAAGCTCGTCGTGGGTACCCAACTCCGCAAGCTTGCCGTCCTCGACGACCGCGACACGATCGGCGTCGTGCGCGGTCTGGAGGCGGTGGGCGATCGCGACGACGGTGCGTCCGTCGAGCACCGAGGCGAGCGAGCGCTCGAGATGTCGTGCGGCCCTGGGATCGAGCAGCGAGGTCGCCTCGTCGAGCACGAGCGTGTGCGGATCGGCGAGCACGAGCCGCGCGAGCGCGACCTGCTGCTGGCGGGGCGGAGTCAGCGGGAAGCCGCCGGCGCCGACCACGGTATCGAGCCCCTCGGGCAGAACCTCCACCCAGGGCAGTGCGTCGACAGCCTCGAGCGCCGCGCGCAGCTCGTCGTCGGTCGAGCCGACGCGGGCAAGCCTGAGGTTGTCGGCGAGCGTGCCGACGAAGACGTGCTGCTCCTGCGTCACGAGCGCCACCTCGCGACGAAGCGTCTCCAACGAGAGGTCGACGAGCCGGACGCCGCCGACGTCGACACGACCCGTCCGCGCCGGGTGGATTCCCGCGAGCAGCCGGCCGAGCGTCGACTTGCCGGCGCCCGAAGGGCCGACCACGGCGACCCGCTCCCCCGGCTCGAGGTCGAGGTCGAGGCCGTGCAGGACGTCGTGGCCCTCGCGGTAGGCGTAGCGGACGTCGTGCGCCTGCAGCCGCTCGCCGGCCGGCTCCTCGCCCGTCGCCTTTCGGTCATCCGGCACCTTCGAGACACCGACAAGCCGGGCAAAGGAGGTCGCGCCGACCTGGATCTCGTCGAGCCAGGAGATCAGCCGGTCGACGGGATCGGCCAGCTGCTGGACATAGAGCGCGACGGCGGTCACCTCGCCGATCGAGGCTCGTCCCGTTGAGACGAGCCAGCCGCCCCAGACGAGCGCGGCCGCGACCGGCAGGACATACGCGATCTCGACGGTCGGGAACCAGACCGTACGCAGGTAGAGCGTCCGGCTCTCGGCCGCGTAGGCGTCGGTCAAGTCGGCGTCGATCCGCCGGATTCGCTCGCCCGCGAGGCCGAGCGCGTCGATCGTGCGGCCGCCGTCGACGGTCTCACCGACGGTGCCGGCCATCGTCGCGTACGCCGCCCGCTCCCAGAGGTAGCCGGCGGGCGCGTAGCGCAGGTACCAGCGCGTGCCGAACACGATCGCGGGGAGCCCGACGATGCACGGGATCGCAGCGATCGGGCTGACGAGGATCGCGGCGCCGACCGTGAGGACGCTCGTCACCGCCGCGATCAGCGTCTCCGGAATCGCGAACCGGACGGTGCGCGCTAGCGAGTCGACGTCGGCGGTCGTGCGCGAGACGAGATCCCCGGTGCCGGCACGCTCGACGGTCGAGAGCGGTAGCGCAAGCACGCGGCGCATGAAGTCCTCACGCAGCCGCGCGAAGATCCGCTCCGAGAGTACGAACGACTGGCGGCGAGCGAACCACGTGAGCAGCGTCTGCGCGAGTACGAACGCCGCGAGCAGGACGACGATCCTGTCGACGGTGGCGGTGCTCGTCCCGCGCTCGACGTCCTCGACGAGCTGGCCGAGGAGGCGCGGCCCGGCGAGCCCGGCAACCGCCGCGAGCGCGTGGAGAGCGAGCACGGCGGCGAGCGGCCGCCGGTAGCGCCTGACGAGCGAGCGCGCCTGCGCTCGTACCTCCGGGCCGTCGGCGATGGGCAGCTTCTCGCTCATGCCGCCTCCCCCTCCTCCTCGTCCCGGTTGACGGTGGCTCGATAGGCGGGGACGCTCTGCAGGAGCGCGCGGTGGGTACCCGCAGCCGTGACGCGCCCGGCCTCGAGGAAGACGACCTTGTGGGCCTGGTCGAGCACGAGCGGGCTCGCGCTGACGACGACGGTCGTCCGGCCGGCGCGTGCCTCGCGAAGCCGACGGGCGATTCGGGCCTCGGTGTGGGCGTCGACGGCGCTCGTCGGCTCGACGAGGACGAGGATCTCGGCGTCGGAGAGCAGCGCCCGCGCAAGGACGACCCGCTGGCGCTGGCCGCCGGAGAACGAGCGACCCCGCTCCTCGACGTTGCCGTCGAGCCCATGGGGCAGCGTGTCGAGCACGTCCTCGGCGTTCGCGACCGCGAGCGCGTCGAGAATCGCCTCGTCATCAGCGTGACCCCACGGATCGAGCTCGTGGCGCAGGGTGCCGGAAAAGAGGAGCGGATCGGTCTCGCTGATCACGATTCGCCGCCGCACGAGCCCGACCGGAAGCTCGGCCAGCGGAACGCCGCCGAGTGTGACGCCGTCGCTCTCGACAAAGCGCCCGAGGCGGTCGGCAAGCTCGACCGCGTCCTCGGACTCGGCCGAGACGAGGCAGGTGAGGACACCCGGCTCGAGGACGAGCCCCGAACGGGCGTCCGCGAGCAGGGAGTCCGCGGACGGGGCGGCGGCCGGCGACTCGGGATCGACCACCATGCGCTCGACGGCGAGGATGTCGAGCATCCGGCGGGCGCCGACAAGCGCGCGCGTCACCTTGTCGACAGCTTCGGCCGCGTTGCGGAGCGGAATCACGAGGAAAACGGCGCTACCGTAGAACGCGACGAGCTCGCCCGGCCCGATCCGGCCGTCGATCGCGAGGCGCCCGCCGAGCCAGATCACGATCACCACGAAGATCCCGGGCAGGAGCACCTGGGCCGCGTCGAGCGTGGACTGCGGCAGCGCGACCCGCACGCCGGCGAGCCGGACCCGATCCGAACGGCTTCGGTATCGGTCGAAGAAGACCGCTTCCCCGCCGATCCCACGGAGAACCCGCAGACCGGCGACGGTGTCGGCGCCGAGCGCGGTGAGCTGACCGACCTCCTCGCGCTGCTCACGCTGGCGCGCCTGCAGCGGCCGGATCACGAACGACAGGCTGCCCACGAGCGCCGGCACACCGAGCAGGACGACGAGGCCGAGCACCGTCGAGGACGAGAGGAGCAGGACGGCGACGACGAAGTACGAGACGATCGCCCCCGCGAGGCGCGCCGTGATGTCGAAGGCGCCGCCGGCGCGAAGCGCGTCGTTCGAGACAGTTGCGACCACCTCGCCGGTCGTCAGGCGCGCCCGAACGGCGGGCCCCGCGTTCGCCGCGTGGTGCGAGATGACCTGAATCAGCCGGTACGACGCCTGGAGCCAGTTCGAGACGGCACAGCGGTGCCGCATCACGCCCGCGACCGCCTGGACGGCGCCGAGCGCGAGCAGCACGCCCGCCCAGGTGACGAGCGCACCGCCGTCGTCGTCGACCAGGCCGTCCTCGATCGCCCGCCCGAGCACGTACGGGAGCAACGCCTGCGCGAGCATCCAGACGATCCCGAACGCGACGCCGAGCCCGAGCGTGCCGAGCTGCTTGCTCCCCACCCAGAGCAGCAGGCGCGCCGGCGAGCGCGTGTCCGGACGGCCAGGATCGTCGAAGGGCAGCGACCTCATCGAGGCGTGCAGGAGACACGGGTGCGGGCGGGACGGTCCATGGAGAGGGGCGAAAGAGGCTCTTTCGCAGCCCTCGAGTCTACGCGTGCGAAGATGCCTGGATGTCCGAACGAGCGCGCGAGTCGATGACCCAGGCTCAGCACGACGCGCTCGCCGCGGAGCTCGCCGAGCTCGAGGGGCCGAGGCGGTCGGCGATCGTCGAGGCGATCGCGACAGCGCGCGGGTTCGGGGACCTCTCCGAGAACTTCGCCTATCACGACGCGAAGAACGAGCAGGGCCTGCTCGAGCGACGGATCACGATCATGCGCGCCCGGCTCGAGAGCGCGGTCGTCGTCGAGCAGAGCGCAGACGGCGTCGTCGGCGTCGGCTCGGTGGTCGAGGTGGCCGACGAGGCCGGCGAGACGATGGAGATCGAGATCTCGAGCGTCGGCGGCGTCTCGCCCGACTCGCCCCTCGGCACGGCGCTCGTCGGCGCGAAGGTGGGCGAGACGGTCGAGGTGAAGGCGCCGCAGGGGTCCTGGCAAGCCCGCGTCGTCTCCGTCCACTAGGGCGACTCCCATGCGCTGCTTCGGCGACGGCAACCCGCTCTACGAGCGCTACCACGACGAGGAATGGGGCGTCCCCGTCCGCGACGAGCATGGCCTCTTCGAGCGGATCTCGCTCGAGGCGTTCCAGTCCGGACTCGCGTGGATCACGATCCTGCGCAAGCGCGAGGGCTTCCGCAGCGCCTTCGCGGGCTTCGACCCCGAAGCCGTGGCCGCCTTCGGTCCCGACGACGTCGAGCGGTTGCTTGGCGACGCCGAGATCGTCCGCAACCGCGCCAAGATCGAGGCGACGATCGCGAACGCCCGCGCGACGCTGGCGCTACGGGAAGCGGGCACGCCGCTGCACGAGCTCGTCTGGTCGTTCGCGCCGCCCCCTCGGCCGGCGGCTCCGACGAGCTGGGAGGAGATCCCGACGCAGACGGCCGAGTCGAAGGCGCTCGCGAAGACCCTGAAAGGGGTCGGCTTCCGCTTCGTCGGCCCGACGACCGCCTACGCGGCGATGCAGGCGTGCGGCCTCGTCGACGACCACCTCGCCGGCTGCATCCGAGCTCGCTGAGCCGCCGTGCCCGTGTCCGGGGTCAAAGTCCGGCCGTGTCCGAAAACGACATGCCCGGGGTCAAAGCCCGGCCGTGTCCGAAAACGACATGTCCGGGATCAGAGCCCGAGGCGTCAGTTGAACGCAGCCTGCGTCCGCTCGAGACCGTCGCGGACGAGGGACTCGACCGCGTCGGCGGCGCGAGCGACGACCGCGTCGGCGTCCTCGTCGGGCTCGAACGGCGAGAGGACGTAGTCGGCGACCGGGCGGCGGTCGCCGCGACCCGGCCGGCCAACTCCGACCCGAAGGCGGAGGAAGTCCGCCGAGCCGAGCGTCTGGCGGAGCGAGCGGAGGCCGTTGTGGCCGGCGAGCCCACCGCCGAGCCGGGCCTGGAGGCGCGCCGGCTCGAGGTCGACCTCGTCGTGGACGGCGAGGATCCGGTCGAGCTCGACCTTGAAGAACCGCGCCGCCGCGCCCACCGACTGACCCGAGAGGTTCATGTAGGTCTCGGGCTTCAGCAGCGCGACCTTCGCGCCGTCGACGCGGATCTCGGCGAGCCGACCCGAGAACTTGGAGCGGAAGGAGCCGCCGTGCCGGCCGGCGAGCTCGTCGACGACCATCCAGCCGACGTTGTGCCGGTCGCGCACGTGCTCCCGCCCGGGGTTGCCGAGCCCGACGACCAGGAGCTCGAGCGTCGAGGCCGATTCGCCTCGACGGAAGAACGGCAAGAGGGCCTAGCTCTCGGCGGTGCCGGGCTCGCCGTCGGGGCCGGTGCTTGCGTCGGACTCGCCCGCTTCGTCCGCGCCCTCGCCCTCGAGCCCCTCGCCCTCGGCGCCCTCGAGCTCCTCGCCCTCCTCGGGCTCCTCCTCGATCTCCGCGGCAGGCGCAGAGACCGTGGCAATGACCGTCTCGTGCGGATCGTCGAGGAACGTCGCGCCCTCGGGCGCCCGCAGATCCTCGAGCCGGAGCGTGTCGCCCATCTCCATCCCGCTCACGTCGGCCTCGATCGACTCGGGCACCTCCATCGGGAGCGCCTCGACGTTGAGGGTCGTGCTCGGAGCCGAGAGAACGCCGCCCTCGCGAACCCCGGGCGCGTCCTCGCCGCCGATCAGGTGCACTTGAACGGTCGCCTGAATCGCGACGTCGAGCCGGACTTCCTGGAGGTCGACGTGCCGGACGAAGCCGCGCACCGGGTCGCGCTGATACTCCTTGAGGATCGACGGATGCGTCGTCGACTGTCCTTCGAGCACCACGTCGAGCACTGCGTGCATGCCTGATGCGGTGTTCAAGGCGGCGCGGAGGTCGCGCTCGCCGATCGCAATCGCGCGGGCAGCCGTCTTGCCGTAGAGGACCCCCGGGATGAATCCCTGCTTGCGCAAGCGGCGCGACTCGGGAGTCCCGAGCCGCTCGCGTTCCTTGACCTCGAGACGGAATCTGTCGCCGGACACAGCGCGCCAGTGTAGCGAACGGCAAGTAACAGTTTGTTACTTGGCTAGCGGATCCGCAGATCGATCCCGAGGAAGAGGAGCGGCCAGAGCGCAATCGCAAGCACCGCGGACGCGACCCGCTTGACGGTGTCGAGATTCACGAGGTAGTCCTTCGAGGCGGCAACGACGACTCCGACCGCGAAGTAGACGAGCAGCAGGAGCTTGCGAGGGAGTAGCATGCGTGGCGGGTTCCCCTCGCCCGGCAACTCGAACCGCTCGGAGGTTTGAGCCGCGAACGCCGTGGGAGGGAATCACCAAGGGGGTCTACGTGATACGTACCTACTGGCGCGATCCGCGCTTCTGGATGTGGTGGTGGCGACAGCGTGTGCCGGCCGACGCGAAGGTGGTCGCCGCCGTCGTGGGAATCTGCCTGCTCGGTTTCGGTGGCTACGCAGTGGCCGGCGGGCTGAACAGCGCCGTGACGACGACAAGCGAGCCGCTGGCCGCTCAGGTGACGACCGTGCAGAGCGTGGTCACGATTCGCGAGAGCGGCCGGGTCGTGACGAAACCTGTGCGGGTCGTCCGACAGGTTCGCGTCGATCGAACTGTGCCCGGGCGCGCCAGTACCGCCTACGAGACGCAGGTGCAGCTCAGCACGGTGACGACGCCCGGAAGCACCTATGTCGTCACGCGACGCGACGTCCAGACGGTGCCGGTCTTCCGCGAGGTCGTCATCACCCGAGATGGCCGCGTCGAGACCGTCGTCCGGACCCAGCCGGGGGCCACCCAGATGCGAACCTCGATCGTCACCACTCGGCGCACCGTCACGAACGAGCGCGTGGTGACGAACGAACGGGTCGTCACGAACGAACGGGTCGTCACGAACGAGCGGGTCGTGACGAACGAGCGGGTAATCACTCGCGAGAACGACCGGGTGGTTACGCGCGACCGGGTCGTCACCAACACCATTCCCGTCACGGTGCGATCGACCGACACGGTCGTGAGAACCGATACGGTCCTGAGAACGGAGACGGAGACGAGGACGGTGCCGGTGACCGTCGTCGAGACGATCCGCCGGACCGAGACGGAAACCGTTCCCGTGACCGTCGT
>JACCRW010000212.1 GCA_013813345.1 Actinomycetota bacterium | reverse complement strand
GCGCGGATCGAGACGGAGTCGCCGCTCCCCGACGATCTCGCCGCCGCGCTGGAGCGAGCCCGGGCCTTGTAACAGTCTGTTACTTGGGCATCTCGCTACACTGGCCGCGTCCAGTTCCCTCCCCGGTGTGGACGAGATCGAGTGGGGGTGCCGCGTCCTGAACGTGGTTCCACTCGCACCGCGCCGGCAGCACGCACCAACCAACCGAGAAAAGAGGCCACGTCCATGCCAGTCGTCTCCATGCGCGAGCTGTTGGAGGCCGGAGTCCACTTCGGCCACCAGACCCGTCGTTGGAACCCGAAGATGAAGCGCTTCATCTTCACCGAGCGGGGCGGGATCTACATCATCGACCTGCAGCAGACCTCCGAGCTCCTACAGGAGGCCTACGACTTCGCCCGCAACATCGCAAGTCGCGGCGGCAGCATCCTCTTCGTGGGCACGAAGAAACAGGCTCAGGACTCGATCGTGCAGGAGGCCGCGCGCGTCGGGATGCCGTACGTGAGCAACCGCTGGCTCGGCGGCCTGCTCACGAACTGGAAGACGATCACCGACCGGATCGCGCACCTGCACGAGCTCCGGCGCCTGAAGACGGAGGGCCAGCTCGACCTCCTGCCGGCGAAGGAGCGGATCACGATGCTCGCCGAGCTCGAGAAGCTCGAGGCGAACCTCGGTGGAGTCGCCGACCTGCGCCGCCAGCCCGACGCGGTCTTCATCGTCGACCTGAAGAAGGAGCAGCTCGCCGTGCGCGAGGCGCGCAGGCTGGGGCTCCCGATCATCGCGCTCGTCGACACGAACTGCGATCCCGACGAGGCCGACTACATCATTCCCGGGAACGACGACGCGATCCGATCGTGCAGCCTGATCGTGCGCGCGATCGCCGAGGGCGTGGCCGCCGGCAAGACGCGGGTCACAGAGGGAGAGCTGAGCCGCAACGGCAACGGAGCGGCGGCCGAGGTGGCGGGGGAGGGGGAGACGGAGACGACCGAAGCCACCTCGGCAGCCACCCCAGTTCCGGCGGCCGATGAGACGCCGGCCGAGCACGAGCCGCTGAGCCCAGGCGAGACGGTCGTGGAGCCCGAGAGCCCGAGCGAGATCACGGGCCAGGCGGCCGCCGACGAGCCGGCCGTCATCACCACGGAAGCGACCGCGACCGAAGCGCCCGCAGCAACCACCGAAGCGCCCGCGGATTCCGAGAGGACGGAGACCCGGTGAGCACCACGATCTCAGCCAGCCTCGTCAAGGAGCTCCGCGACGCCACGGGAGCGGGGATGATGGAGTGCAAGCGCGCGCTCCAGGAGTCGGGCGGCGATCTCGAGGCCGCACGGACGCTCCTGCGCGAGCGCGGGATGGCGCTCGCCGGCAAGCGCGCCGGTCGCGTCACGAGCGAAGGTCTCGTCGGTTACCACCAGAGCGCCGAGCGGGTCACCATGGTCGCTGTGGGCTGCGAGACCGAGCCGGTCTCGAAGAACGACGAGTTTCAGGAATTCGCGAAGAAGGTGCTCGACCTCGCCGACGAGCAAGGACCCGAGGCGGTGGCCCAGCTCGAGCAGGAGCGGGTGGAGCTCGTCGCCAAGCTCGGAGAGAACATCCTCGTCACCGGCACGGAGCGCTATGAGGCGGTCGAGATCGGTGAGACGCTCGGCGCCTATGTCCATCCACCGGCGAACAAGCTCGGCGTCGTCGTCAAGCTGGCCGGTGGCTCGCCCGAGCTCGCGCGGCAGCTCGCGATGCACATCTCGTTCGGGCGGCCCGAGTGGCTCTCGAAGGAGGACGTGCCGGCGGATGTCGTCGCGACTGAGAGGCAGATCCTGCTCAAGTCGGACGAGCTCGAGGGCAAGCCTGAGCAGGCGAAGGAGAAGATCGTCGAGGGGATGCTCGCAAAGCGCTTCTTCGCCGCCCAGCCAGGTGGGACCCTCACCGAGCAGCCCTGGATCCACGACTCCGCGAAGACCGTCGGACAGGCGCTCGGCGAGGCCGAAGCGCGTGTGCTCGCCTTCAAGCTGCTCGCTGTCGCAGAATAGGGCCATGACGGTTCAGCCCGAGGAGGCGGAGCGCGCGCTCACGGGTGCACCGTCGCCGTTCCGACGCGTCCTCCTGAAGCTCTCCGGCGAGGCCCTGATGGGCGAGCAGGAGTACGGGATCGACCCGGCGACCGTCGCCCGGATCGCGGACGAGATCGTCGAGGTCCAGAGCGGCGGGCTCGAGCTTGCGATCGTCGTTGGCGCCGGCAACATCTACCGCGGGATCGCGGCGGCGGCCGACGGGATGGATCGGGCCACCGGCGACTACGCCGGGATGCTGGCGACCGTCCTGAACGCACTCGCGCTCCAGGACGCGCTGGAGCGCCTCGGCGCGCTGACCCGAGTGCTCTCCGCGCTTGAGGTCTCCGAGGTCGCCGAGCCGTACATCCGTCGGCGCGCGATGCGCCATCTCGAGAAGGGCCGGATCGTGATCTTCGCCGCAGGCACGGGCAACCCGTTCTTCACGACCGACACGGCGGCTGCGCTCCGGGCGCTCGAGATCGGCGCCGAGGCGCTCCTGATGGGCAAGAACGGCACGAGCGGCGTCTTCGACGGCGATCCGCGGACCGACCCGGACGCCGTCTTCCTGCCGCAGCTGACGCACCTCGAGGCGATCGAACGCGGACTGCGCGTGATGGATACGACCGCGCTCTCGCTCTGCATGGAGAATCGTCTCCCGATCCACGTCTTCGAGCTAACGGAGGGGAACATCCTCCGCGTGGCGAGCGGCGAGCGGGTCGGCACGATCATTTCGACTCCCAGGAAGGAGGCCTGAATGGCGACGATCGAGGAGTTCCTCCAAGACGCGACCCGCCGCATGGACCGATCGATCGAGACAACGCGAACCGAGTTCAACAGCGTCCGCACCGGGCGCGCGTCAGCCGCGCTGCTCGACAGGATCACGATCGACTACTACGGCACGCCGACGCCGCTGAAGAACATGGCAACGATCGGCGCGCCCGAGCCGCGCCTCCTGACCGTCCAGCCCTTCGATCCGACCCAGCTGAAGGCAATCGAGAAGGCGATCCAGGAATCCGATCTCGGCCTGACACCCTCGAGCGACGGCAAGGTCGTGCGCCTGCCGATCCCGCAGCTCACCGAGGAGCGCCGCAAGGAGCTCGTCAAGCTCGTGCGCAAGTACGGCGAGGACGGCAAGATCGCAATCCGGAACGTGCGTCGCGACGTCATGAAGGGCCTCGAGGAGCTGGTCCGAAACGGCGAGGTCGGAGACGACGAGGAGCGGCGCGGCGAGGCGCAGGTGCAGAAGCTGACCGACGAGCACACGAAGACGATCGACGGGCTGATCAAGCACAAGGAAACAGAGATCATGGAGGTTTGAGCGCCCACTACTCAACCTCTAACCACGGTTCGCGCGAAGCGCGAAGCGTGGCGAGCATCGCGATCATCATGGACGGCAACGGGCGCTGGGCGGAGGCTCATGGGTTGCCGGTCGCGGACGGTCATCGCGCCGGGACGCGGGCGCTGCGTCGAACCGTCGAGGCCGCAATCGAGCTCGGGATCGGCTCGCTCGCCGTCTATGCCTTCTCGACCGAGAACTGGACGCGTCCCGTCGAGGAGGTCGACGACCTGATGGAGATCTTCGGCGAGACGATCGAGCGGGAGCTGCCGGACCTGGCGGCGCAGGGTGTGCGCAGCAGGTTCTTCGGCCGCCGGGATCGCGCGCCCGAGCCGCTGCGGGCCCGAATGGAGGCTCTCGAGAAGGAGACCGCCGGCAACGACCGGCTCGACCTCTGGATCGCGTTCGACTACGGCGGTCGCGCCGAGCTCGTCGATGCGGCGCGCCGGCTGGTGGAGGACGGCGTTCCTGCCGGTGAAATCGACGAGGACGGGCTCGCCGCTCGCCTGCACGCGCCCGACCTACCCGATCCCGACCTCCTGATCCGGACCTCCGGCGAGCTGCGACTCTCGAACTTCCTCCTTTGGCAGAGCGCCTACTCGGAGCTCGTCTTCGTCGACACGCTCTGGCCCGACTTCGGTCGGGCGGAGCTGGAGGACGCGCTCGACGAATACGCGAGCCGGCAGCGACGATTCGGCGGCCGATGACTCAATTCCTCTCACGCCTGCTGGTCACGATCGTGGCCCTGCCGGTCGTCCTCTATCTCGTCTGGCTCGGCGGCTGGTGGATTCTCGCGCTCGCCCTCGTGGCCGCCTTGATCGGACTACACGAGCTCTACGTGATGGCGCGAGGGCTGCGTCCGCTCGTGCTCGCCGGCTACGCCGGAGCGATCGCCACCCTGCTCGGGGCCGAGCTCGGCGGTGCGGCCTGGATGATGGGCGGCTTTACGCTCACGCTCTTCCTCGCGTTCGTTCTCTACGGGATCGCCGAGACGCGGCAGACTGCAACGATCACGATCGGCTCCACCGTGCTCGGGGTGGCGTGGATCGCGCTCGGACTCGGCCATGTGCTGCTCCTGCGTGGGCTTCCCGAGCACGGCCGGCTCGCCGTCTTCACCGTCCTCATCGCCGTATTCGCCGACGACACAGCGGCCTACGGGGTCGGCCGGCTGATCGGGCGTCGCAAGCTCGCGCCGACCCTCTCGCCCGGAAAGACCTGGGAGGGCTTCCTCGCGGGCTCCGCCGTCGCGGTCGCGGTCGTCTTCTTCGCGCTCTACGAGCAAGACTTCCTCTCGATCCCGGAATCGCTCGTGCTCGGCGGCGCGATCGCACTCGCGGGGGCGGCAGGCGACCTCTTCGAGTCGGCGCTCAAGCGCGACCTCCAGGTGAAGGACTCGGGCAGGTTGCTCGGCGCGCACGGCGGCATGCTCGACCGGATCGACGCGCACCTGTTCGCCGCGGTGGCTGCGTTCTACGTCAGCCTCGCCTTCGGCTACGCGTAGAGCGGCGACGAGGCTCCCGGGGCCGTGCCCCCTACACTGTCGAACGTGCGGCGAATCGCTCTTCTGGGAGCCACCGGCTCGATCGGCAAGCAGGCGATCGCCGTCGTCGACGCAGCCCCCGACCTCGAGCTCTGCGCGCTCGCGTCCGGCTCGAGCGACCTCGGGAAGCTGGCGGAGAGCCATGGGGTCGAGCACGTCCAGACGGGCGGCGACCTGACCGAGTTGCTCGAGCGGGCCGAGCCGGACGTCGTCCTGAACGCCGTCGTCGGCTTCGCGGGGATCGGAGCGACCCTCTGGGCGCTCGAGCGCGGGATCACGCTCGCGCTCGCGAACAAGGAGAGCCTCGTCGCGGCCGGCGACCTCGCCCTCGCCGCGCGCGAGCGCGGGGGAGGGCTGCTGCTGCCGGTCGACTCGGAGCACAGTGCCGTCTTCCAATGCCTGGAGCGAAGCGCGAGAGAGAGCGTCGAGTCGATCGTGCTCACGGCCTCGGGCGGACCGTTCCGTGGCCGCAGCCGCGAGGAGCTCGCCGACGTGACCGTCGAGGACGCGCTCGCCCATCCGACCTGGAACATGGGCCCGAAGATCACGGTCGACTCGGCTACGCTCGCGAACAAGGGGCTCGAGCTGATCGAGGCACACGTCCTCTTCGGCCTTCACTACGACCGGCTCGAGGTAGTCGTGCAGCCGAGCTCGATCGTGCACGGCCTCGTCCGCTTCCGGGACGGCGCCGCGCTCGCGCATCTCGGCTATCCGGACATGCAAGTGCCGATCTCGTGGGCACTGACCTATCCCGCCCGCGCCGCCACGGATCTCCCTCAGCTCGACCTGGCGAGCGGGCTCACGCTCGAGTTCGCAGCCCCCGATCTCGAGACGTTCCCGCTCCTCGCGCTCGCCCGTAGGGCCGGCGAGCTCGGCGGTACCCACCCGTGCGTCTACAACGCGGCGAACGAGACTGCGGTCGCCGCCTTCCTCGAGGGACGCCTGCCGTTCCTCGGAATCGCCGACGTGGTCGAAGCTGCTCTCGACGGTGCCGACGGCGCGCCGGCCCGGGATCTCGACGAGCTCGTCGAGGCGGATGCGGAGGCCCGTCGCCTGGCCGAGCAGGGGATGCCCGTCGCATGAGCATCTTCATCTCCATTGTGGGCCTCGGTCTCTTGATCCTGATCCACGAGGCCGGGCACTTCTTCGTCGCTCGCGCGGTCGGAATGAACCCGCGCAAGTTCTACATCGGTTTCCCGCCGGCGCTCGCGAAGACGACGCGGAACGGGATCGAGTACGGAATCGGCGCGATTCCGCTCGGCGGCTACGTCAAGATCCCCGGGATGCACCGGCCCGCCGCGGGCGATCTCGACGTCCATTTTGGGCGTGCGGTCGCCGAGCAGCCCTCGCTCGGCCTCGCCGTCGAGGAGCTGCGGCGGCGACTCGCGGCCGAGGATCACGTGCATTCTCGCGAGGCGGTCGCCAAGCTCGCCGCGGAGCTCGAGCGCGCAGAGCTCTCCCCGCTCGCGCAGAAGGCGGCCGAACGCGGAGTCGGCGACGTCGACGACGCGCTCGGCCCGGACGCCTACTGGCGTGCGAAGACCTGGAAGCGCGTGGCCGTCATCTTCGCCGGCCCGGGCGCCAACCTCCTCCTCGCGGTTGTCCTTTTCGCCGCGCTTTTCATGGCGGGCGGCGGCAGCGCCACGCAGACGGTCGACAAGATCGTGGCCGACTCGCCGGCCGCAAGCGCCGATCTGCGGCCGGGCGACCGAATCGTCGCGATCGAAGGCGCCCCGATCGACTCGCCCAGCCAGATCCCCGAGCGCATCTCGGGCTCCGAGGGCAAGGAGCTGACGCTGACGGTCGTCCGCGCCGGCAAGCCGGTCGAGCTCGGCCCGGTGCGGCCGGAGCTGACCGACGGCGCCTTCCGCCTCGGTTTCGCATTGCGCGGCGAGGCGCTCGGTCCGGTCGACTCGACGTGGCAGGCGGTCCGCGTCACCGGAATCGTGACAAAGGCGATCGGCGCCTCGATCGGCCGACTCGTGACGGGCGACGGCCGGGACGAGATCTCGAGCCCGGTCGGGATCGTCCAGGGCTCCTCCCAGGCGATCGAGCGCGGCGCGGAGTCGTACCTCTGGGTGCTCGGGCTGATCAGTCTCTCGCTCGCGCTTCTCAACCTGCTGCCGCTGCTGCCGCTCGACGGCGGCCACATCGCCTTCTCGCTGCTCGAGGGGATCCGCGGCAAGGCGGTCGCGCGCGAGGTCTACGAGCGCGTCTCCGTCGTCGGAATCGCGCTCGTCCTGCTCCTCTTCTTCATCGGCTTGACGAACGACATCGGCCGGCTCGGGAGCTGAGCGGTCGACGATCCTTTGTGTTGTTCCAACACAAGCTCGCTCGTAAGCGGCATGATGCGCGGCTCGAACTCCCGTTTGTGCTGTTGAAACACAAAGTCCTCTTGCACGAGGCCGCCGCTACCCTGTAGCCGTGCCCTCGAGCGTCGGGATCAAGGTCGGCACCGTCGCGATCGGGGGCGGCGCGCCGGTCGTCGTCCAGTCGATGACCCTGACCCCGACGCGCGATGTCGAGGCGACGACCGCGCAGATCGCCGCGCTCGCCTCCGCCGGCTGCGAGATCGTCCGCTGCGCCGTCCCGAAGCTCGAGGACGCCGAGGCGCTGAAGCGGATCGTCCGGCTCTCGCCGCTGCCGGTGATCGCGGACATCCACTTCAACGCGTCGCTCGCGCTCAAGGCGATCGAGGCCGGAGTCGCCGCCGTCCGGATCAACCCCGGCAACATCGGCGGGCCCGACAAGGTCGAGCTCGTGGTGAACGCGGCGAGGCGAGCCGGGATCCCGATGCGGATCGGCGCTAACTCCGGCTCGCTCCCCAAGCACCTCGCGGAGCTCGCGCACGCCGACCAGGCCGAGGCGCTCGTCGAGGCGGCGCTCGAGGAGGTGGAGCTGCTCGAGAAGTTCGACTTCCGCGACTTCAAGATCTCCGTCAAGTCGAGCCACGTGCCGACGATGATCCGCGCCTACCGGATGCTGGCGGACAAGGTTCCCTATCCGCTCCACCTCGGCGTCACCGAGGCCGGCACGCCCTTCTCCGGCTCGATCAAGAGCGCCGTCGGCATGGGCGCCCTCCTCGTGGACGGGATCGGCGACACGATCCGCGTCTCCCTCACGGCCGACCCGGTCAAGGAGGTCGAGGCCGCCTTCGAGATCCTGAAGGCGCTCGGTCTGCGGGAACGCGGCCCCGTGATGATCTCGTGCCCCTCGTGCGGCCGCGACAATGTCGGCGTCGAGAACCTCGCCGTCGTTGTCGAGGAGCGTCTCAAGGCCTACCCCGAGGCATTCGAGGTCGCGGTGATGGGTTGCGCGGTGAACGGACCGGGGGAGGCGGGCGACGCCGACTTCGGAATCGCCGGCGGCCGCGACGTCGGCTTTCTCTACGCGCACGGGCGCGTGCTCAAGAAGGTCTCCTCCGAGACGCTGGTCGACGAGCTCTTCGTCGAGATCGACCGCTGGATCGAGGCTGGAATGCCACGGCCGAAGCGGCTGAAGATGGCGAAGCCGGCCGCGCTCGCGATGGCCGAGGCTTCGCTGATTCCACTCGACTAGGGTTTCGCGATGATCCATCGCGCCTCCCAGCTCTTCCTTCCGACCCTGCGCGAAGCGCCGGCCGACGCCGAAGCCGCCTCGCACAAGCTGCTCGTCCGCGGCGGCTTCATCCGCCAGGTCACGGCCGGGGTCTGGAGCTTCCTGCCGCTTGGTTGGCGCGTGCACCAGAAGTGCGTCCAGATCGTCCGCGAGGAGATCGACGCGATCGGCGGCCAGGAGATGCTGATGCCCGTGCTGACACCGATCGAGCTCTGGCAGCACACACAGCGCGATCACATCCCGGAGCTTTTCAGGTTGAAGGACCGGAACGGCCGCGACTACGTGTTGCCGATGACGCACGAGGAGACGGTCACGTTCCACGCGCGGGAGCTCCAGAGCTACCGGCAGCTACCACAGATCCTCTACCACTTCTCGATCAAGGAGCGCGACGAGCCGCGTCCCCGAGGCGGCCTACTGCGGCTGCGCGAGTTCATCATGAAGGACTCGTACTCCTTCGACCGCGACGAAGAGGGGCTTGCAAAGAGCTTCGAGCTCCATCGCGGCGCCTATGAGCGCATCTACGAGCGAAGCGGCATCGAGGTGTTCTGTGTCGAGGCGGAGTCCGGAATGATGGGCGGGAGCGAGTCGTTCGATTTCCTGGCTCCAACGGGCTCGGGCGAGAACACGCTCGTCACCTGCGAGAACGGCGACTTCGCCGCAGACCTCGAGGTTGCTCGCTCGGTGCCACGTGCGCCCCGTTCTCTCGCCCGCCTCAAGGCGCCCGCCAAGATCGAGACGCCCGACATCAAGACCTGCGAGGCGCTTGCGGAGAGCCTCGGGATCGACCTCGCCGCAACGTCGAAGGCGATGCCGGTGACGAAGCAGGACGGGACGGTCGTGCTTGCGCTCCTGCGCGGCGACGACCGGCTCGAGGAGTCGAAGCTCGTCACGGCGCTCGGCTCCGACTTCCGGCCTGCGACCGACGAGGAGATCCTCGCGGCGTTCGGGGCCGAGGGCGGCTCGCTGGGGCCGGTCGGCTTCGTCGGCGAGATCGTCGCGGACGAGACGTTGCGCGACGGCCAGTTCGTCGCAGGGGCGAACAAGACCGGGTTCCACCTGCGTGGCGTCGAGGCCGGCCGAGACTTCGAGCCGCGTTTCGCCGACATCCGCCAACCGAAAGAGGGCGACACGTGCCCCCACTGCGGTGGCGCGCTCAGCTTCCAGACGGCGATCGAGCTCGGGCACATCTTCAAGCTCGGCACCCGCTACTCGGAACCGCTCGGGACGAGGTTCCTCGACGAGAACGGTGAGGAGCGGCCGGTGATCATGGGCAGCTACGGAATCGGACCAGCACGGATGATGGCGGCCGCGGTCGAGCAGCACCACGACGAGAATGGGATCGTCTGGCCGGCGGCGATCGCGCCCTACGACGTACAGGTGCTCGCGCTTGCAGGGGGCGACGCGGAGATCCTGGCTCTTGCCGACGAGGTTGCCGAGACGCTGTCCGCGGAGGGGCTCGAGGTCCTGCTCGACGACCGCGACCTCCGGCACGGCGAGAAGTTCGCCGATGCCGACCTGATCGGCTGCCCCTTTCGGATCGTCGTCGGCAAGAAGAGCCTCGCCGACGGGGCGGTCGATCTCCGCGTCCGAGCGACCGGAGAGGACGAGCGGATCGAGCGTTTGGAGGTCGCAAAACGGGTAGTCGGGAGCTGATGACCCGACGGAAGAAGTACAGCGACCTCCCGTTCGGAGCCACGATCGAACAGCTCATGGCCGACTCGGGCCTCACGTATCGAGGGCTCGCCGGGAAGACCCGACTCTCGGCCGGCTACCTCAATCACCTCGTTCACGGCAACCGCCCCGTCCCTTCGAAGGACGTCGTCGAGCGGCTCGCCGCCGCCCTCGAGGTCGATCCGGAGCACTTCCAGGAATACCGCCTCCGGGTGATCACCGACCGGCTCCGGACGAGGCCTGACCTGATCGACCGGCTCTACAAGCGCCTCTCCGCCTAGGACGTCGCGCTAGACTCCCGAACCACGGGGCGTAGCGAAGCCTGGTTATCGCGCCTGGCTGGGGGCCAGGAGATCCCCAGTTCGAATCTGGGCGCCCCGACTTTACCGTTTCGATTCTGCCGAAACCTCCGAAAAGGGGTGGAAACCAGCCGATGCGCGAAGTAAAGTCGCGCGGCG
The DNA here is from genome assembly GCA_013813345.1 of Actinomycetota bacterium. Taxonomy (GTDB): domain Bacteria; phylum Actinomycetota; class Thermoleophilia; order Gaiellales; family Gaiellaceae; genus Gaiellasilicea. The sequence goes on along the minus strand of JACCRW010000212.1, from coordinate 12,149 downwards.
GTGCGGATCTGCGTTGTCGTCCTGGTGGTTGCGGCCTGCCTGGGGGTCTCGGCCGACGCGCGGGCGCATCCGGGCGGCGGCCCCGGCTCAGACGAATGGACGATCGCTTCCGAGACGGCGATCTTCTACTACCCCTGGTTCAGCACCGAAGCTCGCGACGGAGCGTTCGCGCACTGGCAGCAAGGCGGAAATGCGCCGCCCGCACAGATCGCGTCGAGCTACTACCCGGTGCGAGGGCCCTACTCGTCCGCCGACACACTCGTCCTCGCCGCGCAGATGCGGGAGATCGCCGCCGCAGGGATCTCCACGGTCATCGTCTCCTGGTGGGGTCGCGGCTCGCTCGAGGACGAGCGAGTGCCGCAGGTGCTCGCAGCGGCGCAGCTCCACGGCCTCGCTGTGGCGGCACACGTCGAGCCCTACGGCGGTCGCAGCGTCGAAAGCGTCGCCCTGGACATCGCCTACCTCCGCACACTCGGGATCGTCGACTTCTACGTCTGGGCCTCCGTCTGGCTGCCCGACGCGGACTGGGCGCGCCTGAACGCCGAGGTGACTGGGATCCGCGTCTTCGCCAACACGAATCTCGTCGGCAAGGCGGCCGTGGGCGGATTCGACGGCGTCTACACCTACGACGTGCTGCTCTACGACGGGTCGCTCTTCCCGCGGCTGTGCGCCCAGGCACGCCGGCTCGGGCTCCTCTGCGCCCCGTCTGTCGGGCCCGGCTACGACGCCCGCCGCGCCACCGGGGACCCGCGTCTGCGCTCCCGTCGCGACGGCGCAACCTACGACGCGATGTGGCAGGGCGCGATCCGGTCTCGCGCCGACTTCGTCACGGTGACGAGCTACAACGAATGGCACGAGGGAACCCAGATCGAGCCGGCGCGGAACGCGAAGCGCGGCTACGCGAGCTACGACGGCGCGTGGGGGCTGCGCGGCGCGGCGGCCGAGCGGTCGTACCTCGATCGCACCGCGCACTGGACGGCCCGGTTCACCCGCTCCCGCCTCAACTTCCGCTAGCTCGAATCACATCCGCGCCGCACCCCGAGACGAGCGCGTCGAAGACGTCGCCCGGCTCGACACCCGCGAGGGAGAGGTGATCGAGATCGATCTCGATCTCCGGCCAGGCTTCGAGGCCGAGCGAGCGAGCGCCCTCGTCTGCGCCGAAGCAGAGCAGCCGTTCGGTGCCGAAGACGCCGCGGCGCCCGGTCTGCCGCCGCGCGATCCCCTCGAGCTCCCTCAGCTCCTCAAGCGGATCGATCCGGACGTTCGAGTCGGAGCCGATGCAGAGCGGTATTCCACGGTGCTCGATTCGCGCGGCGGGGAGGAAGCCGTCCGCGAGATCGGCCTCCGTGGTCGGACACACACAGATCGTCGCGCCTGACTCCGCCACCAGATCGAGCTCGGCGCCGTTCGCGTGGGTCGCGTGGACGATCGTCGTCAGCGGGCCGAGGCAGCCGGTGCGCTCGAGGAGCTCGATCGGCCGGCAGCCGTGCTCGGTCAGGCACTCCTCGATCTCTCGCGGCTGCTCGTCGGCGTGGATGTGGAGCGGCAGCCCCTCGGCCGCGGCGTAGGCGCCGAGCTCCCGGAGCCAGTCCGCCGGACACGCGCGGACGGAGTGGGGGGCGAGCCCGACCCGAATGCTGTTTTCCCGCAGTCCCTCGAGCTCGTGCAGGTACGCGACGACCGACTCCTGCCGCATCCGGGGCAGCCCGCCGCGCGCGTAGGCTGCGAGCAGGAGCACGATCTCGATCCCGGTCTCCGCCGCAGCTTGGACCGCAGCGCGCGCCTCCTCGAGCCCGAGGTAGTGGAACTCGCCGACCGCCGTGTAACCCGCGGCCAGCAGCTCGCGGTAGGCCGTCGCGTAGCTCTCCCGGACGAGCTCCGGCGTCTGCCGCTCCGCCTCCGCGAGCATCAGCTCGCGCCAAGCCCAGAAGTCCCCGCCGCCAGCGCGCCCGCGCAGGGCCCGCTGGAAGGTATGCGAATGCGCGTTGACGAAGCCAGGCAGCGTGAGCGTCTCGCCCATCCGGTGAGCGTAAACTGACGTGCGCCGACCGTGCTCGACCCTGACCCCGCAACCCGGATCGTCCCGACCCACGCGGGTGCTCCTCGTCTCAGCGAAGGGCCGTACACGCTGCAGATCCTCTCGACGGAGCACTGGAGCCTCCTCGCCGCGAGGAGCTTGGGCTACACCGAGGCGATGAGTCGCGCCTCCATGTTCATCGCAGCGCTCTCGGGCGCCGTCGTCGCGCTGGCACTCGTTGCTCAAGCGACCGACTTCGGTTCGGGCTTCGTCGCGTTCGCGCTGCTCCTGCTCCCGGTGGTCTTCTTCCTCGGGATCGTCACGATCGCCCGGCTCGGCCAGATCAACTGGGAGGACGCTGTCTGGACGCAGGGAATGAACCGGATCCGAAATGCGTATCTGGAGCTCGCACCCGAGCTCGGGCCGTACTTCGTGACGAGCCGCTACGACGACGATCCCGGGGTCCTCCAGTCGATGCTCGCGACCAGCGGCCCGATGTCGCGCATGCAGCCGTTCATCGCGATTCCGGGTGTCGTAGCCGTGCTCGACTCCGTGGTCGCGGCCGCGGCCGTCGGGATTGCGGCGCAGAGCGTCGACCTTGGGATCGGTGTCTCGCTCGCCGTCGGCGGGATCGTGTTCCTGCTCACGGTGGTGCTGATCGGGATGTGGGCCTGGCGCTCGATCACGACGCTTCGAGGCCAGTTGGTCGTCCGCTTCCCGACGCCGCCTGACGACGGCCGCACCGACGCCTGACCGTCCAGCTCGGACGGACTATCCTCAGGGCATGGCCACGCGCGCTGTCGCCCCTCCGCTCGCGCAGCTCCCGAACGCGCTGACGCTGCTCCGGCTCGCGCTGATTCCGTTCTTCATCGCGGTCTATCTCGCTGCCGACGATGGCTCGAGCTGGGCGGCCGGCTGGATCTTCCTCGTGGCGGGCGTCACCGATCAGGTGGACGGCTTCCTGGCGCGGCGCTGGCGGGTGGAGTCACGCTTCGGCAGGCTCGCCGACCCGCTCGCCGACCGGCTGATGATCGACGCCGCCGTGATCCTGCTCTGGCTCGAAGGCAAGCTCCCGTGGCCGGGCGCGCTCGTGATCGTCCTCCGTGACGCGATCCTCGTCGGCGGCTACCGGCTTCTGATGCCGAAGGGGGTCGAGCTCTCCGTCAGCCTCCTCGGCAAGATCGCCACCTGGCTTCTGTATCTCTCCGTCGGGATCTTGACCGTCGTCGGTCGCGAGACGGAATGGCCGCTCTGGCTCTTCTGGGTCGCGCTCGGATTGGCCCTGCTCGCCGCCGCGCAGTACGTCGTCGTCGCCCGGCGCGCGGTCGAGCGATGAGGGCCGTCGTGATGGCCGGGGGGGAGGGCACCCGCCTGCGACCGCTGACCTCGAACCAGCCGAAGCCGATGGTGCCGATCGTCGGCAAGCCGTGCATCGAGCACGTGCTCAACCTGCTCAAGAGCCACGGTTTCGAGGACGTCGTCGTTACGCTCGCGTTCCTGCCGCAGGCGATCCGCAGCTACTTCGGCACCGGCGACACGCTCGGCCTGAACGTCGAATACTCGGTCGAGGAGCTGCCGCTCGGCACGGCGGGCTCGGTCCGGCTTGCCAGCTCGAAGCTCGACGAGACCTTTCTCGTGATCTCCGGCGATGCGCTCTGCGACGTCGATCTCGGCGCGCTCGTCGCCTTCCACAAGGAGCAGGGCGCCGCCGTCACGATCGGGCTCAAGTCGGTCGACAACCCGCTCGAGTTCGGGATCGTCGTCACGGACGAGGACGGGAAGGTCGAGCGCTTCCTCGAGAAGCCGACCTGGGGCCAGGTCTTCTCGGACACGATCAACACCGGGATCTACGTCCTGGAGCCGGAGGTCCTCACCCACATCCCCGCGGAAGGGCCGTACGACTTCTCGAAAGAGCTCTTTCCGCTACTGCTCGAGATGGGCCGGCCGCTCTACGGCTTCGTGCTCGACGGTTATTGGCAGGACATCGGCAACCTCGACCAGTACCGGCAGGCGAACTTCGACGCGCTCGACGAGAAGGTGCGCCTGAACGTGGGCGGGATCCGCCTGCGCGGCAACGTTTGGCTAGGGGAGGGCGCCGAGATCGACGACGTCGAGGAGCTGGAAGGACCGGCGTTCATCGGCAACTACTCCCGGATCGCGCGTGGCGCCTCGGTCGGGCCGTACACGGTGCTCTCGAACGGGGTCACGCTGCGGGAGCGCGCCCGGACCGTGAGAACCGTGATCGACTCCTCCACCCACGTCGGCCGGAGCACCCTGATCGAAGGCGCGATCGTCGGCCGCTCATGCGACATCCGAGATCACGTGCACATCCACGAGGGCGCTGCGATCGGCGACGAGGTCACGATCGGCTCGGAAGCGAGCGTGATGCCTCACGTCCGCATCTACCCGTACAAGAAGGTCGAGACCGGCTCGCAGCTCTACGAGAACCTGATCTTGGAGTCCCGCGCCTCGTCGCGTCTCTTCGGCCAGGATGGGGTGACCGGCCTCGTCAACGTCGACCTGACTCCGGAGACCGCCGTCCGGCTGGCGGCGGCGCTCGGCACCGCGCTCAAGCGGGGCGGCCGGGTCGTCGCGAGCCGCGACTCGGGGCCCGCCTGCCGGATGATCAAGCGCTGCCTGATCTCCGGCCTGAACGCGACCGGCGTGGACGTCGCCGACCTGCGCGTCTCGCCGCCCGCAGTCAGCCAGCATGTGCTGAAGACCCAGGCCTTCGCTGCCGCGATCCACGTCGGGCAGAGCCACCTCGATCCGGAGGCGGTCTTCATCCGCATCTACGAGCCGCCGGGGATCCTCCTCACGGCCTCGCTCCAGAAGGAGATCGAAAAGAACTTCACCCGCCAGGAGCTCCGGCGCGTGGGCGCCGAGGGTGTCGGCTCGGTCTCGTATCCCGCGCGTGTGCGCGAGAGCTACGCGCAGGATCTGCTCGACGGCCTCGATGCGGACGCGGTGCGCGAGCGGGGCTTCCGGATCGTGATCGACTACGGCTATTCGGCCGCGTCCTTCGTCGTCCCGCTCGTCGTCGGGCCGCTCGGCGTGGAGGCGATCTCCGCGCACGGCTTCTTTGCCGAGGGAGGGGCGGGACCGCAGACGCTCGCGCAGGCGGTCGGAAACGCGAAACGGCTCGTGACCGCGATCGGCGCCGACTTCGGCGTTGTCTTCGACCGAGGCGCGGAGCGGCTCTATCTCGTGGACGAGCAGGGTCGGGAGGTGCCAGTCGAGCAGACGCTCCTACTCTTCCTGAAGCTGCTGGCCGCGAGTGGGACGACCGGCAAGGTCGCGTTTCCGATCACGGTGACGAGCCAGGTCGACGCACTGGTCGACGGCGCGCTCGAGGTCGTGAGGACGCCACACTCGCTCGCCGACCTCACCCGCGCTGCGAGCGGCGAGGGGATGGTGTTCGCGGGCGCCGTTGGCGGCGGCTACGTCTTCCCCGAGTTCCTGCCCGCCTACGACGCCGTCGCAAGCCTGGCAAAGCTCCTCGAGCTGCTCGCGCCCGTACGGCGCCCGCTCTCCGAGCTCGTCGCCGAGCTGCCCCAGCCGACATTGATCCACCGTCAGCTCGCCTGTCCGTGGGCGAAGAAGGGACTCGTGATGCGGCTCCTGAACGAGCAGCTCGCCGGTCGCGACGTCGACCTGACCGACGGGATCAAGCTGCTCGAGCCTCGCGGCTGGACCCAGGTGCTGCCGGATCCCGACGAGCCGCTCCTGCATCTCTACGCCGAGGGGGAATCCGAGGAAGCCTCAGCCGAGCTCGAGCAGGAGGTGCGCGCGCTCGTCGAGGCGATCATGCAGGGAGACAGCGCCGCACCTCGAATCACGGTGGAAGCCTCAAGCTGAGGTTGACCCCTCGGGCTCCGCGGTGCTTTACTGAGACCCCCTACGCGAAAGGCCAAAGTGGAGGATCGGCGAGAACACGAAAACGACGTGGAGCCGCTGCCCGATCTGGGGTCGCTCTCCGACGACGAGCTGAAGGCCCTCATCGACCGGCTCTCGGACGAGGAGGATCAGGTCTCGTACCGGCGGCGACTCCTGCAGGGGAGGATCGACATCCTGCGCGCGGAGCGAACGGCGCGACTCAAGGGGACGGGAGGTGGCAGCGACGTCGACGTCGACCGGCTGACGGACATCCTCGCTGCGCGCGCGACTCCGCAGGGCCGCGACGAGGATGCATGAGTCACGTCTATTGCCCTGAGTGCGGCTACCAGAATCCCGAGACCGCCAACTTCTGCGCGAAATGCGGCACCCACCTGAAACAGGACGAGACGGGCGAGCAGACGATGACGTTCACGCCCGAGGACGTTGCCGATGACCCCGGCGCGGCGCTCCGCAGCTCAGGCGCGGGCGATCCCGGGGTCAAAGGGCCCGCGCTCGTGGTGCGCTCGGGCGGCGGCCGTGCAGGGGAGACCTTCTTCCCCTCCGGTGAGCGGACGCTGATCGGCCGCTCACCGGAATGCGACGTCTTCCTCGACGACGTCACCGTCTCCCGCAAGCACGCCGAGCTCGTTCAGGACGGCGAGCGATTCACGATCAAGGATCTCGGGAGCTTGAACGGCACCTTCGTCAACCGGCGGCGAATCGAGACGGACGAAACCGAGATCGAGGACGACGATGAGGTTCAGATCGGCAAGTACCGGCTGACCTTCCTGCGGGGACGCTGACCATGACCACAGTGACCAGCTCGAGGTCGGAGCAGCGCCTCCATACGATCGGGGCGGTCTGCGCGCGCCTGCAGCCGGAGTTCGTAGACATCTCGATCTCGAAGATCCGCTACCTGGAGGATCAGGGGCTGCTGACGCCAAAGCGAACGCGCGGCGGCTATCGGCTCTTCAGCGAGGACGACGTCGAGCGGCTCGAGACGATCCTGCGGCTCCAGCGCGACGAGTTCCTGCCCTTGCGCGTGATTCGGCAGGAGCTCTCGAGCGGCGGGGCCGCCGCAGAGCGAAAGCGCCGAGCGCCGACAGGGCTCGGGGATCGCGAGCCGGAGCTCGACCTCGCCGAGCTCTGCGAGCGCGCGGGAATCGAAGGAGAGCTCGCGCGGGCGCTCGAGGAATTCGGCCTGCTCGCGCCGAGAGTGGAAGCGGGCGAGCGCCTCTACCGCGAGAGCGACGCCGAGATCGCTGCCGCCTGCGGACGCCTCGCTCGCTACGGGATCGATGCGCGGCATCTCCGGACATTCCGCAACTCGGCGGGGCGTGAGGCGGGCCTCCTGGAGCAGCTCGTCGCACCGGCGCTCCGGTCCCGCAACCCGGAGCGCAGGAAGTCCGGCCTGGACGACCTCCAGGCGCTGGCCGACGCCGCACAGGAGCTCTCGCGCCTCCTCTTCTGGCGCGAGCTGCGCGCTCTCGCTGAACGGTAGTGGTCTAGAATCTTCCGGCCGTGAGCCTCGATCTCCGCACGCTCGTCCGTGAAGTCCCCGATTTTCCCCAGCCCGGAGTCGGCTTCAAGGACATCAGCCCGCTCCTCGCCCATCCGGCGGGTCTCCAGCAGGCGGTCTCGGAGCTCGCCGAGTGGGGAAGGGGCAAGCAGCCCGATCTCGTCGTCGGCGCCGAGGCGCGCGGCTTCATCCTCGGAGCGGCGATCGCACGCGAGATCGGCTGCGGCTTCGTGCCGGCGCGCCGCCCGGGCAAGCTCCCGCCCGATACGGTCAGCGTCACCTACGCGCTCGAGTACGGAGAGAACGCGCTCGAGCTGCACCCATCGTCGTTCTGGCAGGGCGTGCGGGTGCTCGTCCACGACGACGTACTCGCGACCGGCGGCACCGTCGAGGCGATCGGAGGCCTGATCGAAGAGCTTGGCGGCGAGGTCGTCGGGGTCGCGTTCATCATCGACCTGACGTTCCTGAACGGCCGCAAGCGACTGGACGGCTACGACGTCCATTCGCTGATTCAGTACTAGAGAACGCTGCGCGTCCTGTAGCTCCGCGTCCGATCTGCCGATGATGATTGCGGCATGTACGACGCGCTCACAGGCCGATACACGTTCGCGTGTCCGCAGCGCCAGGAGGCACGCGTGCCGCTTTCGGCGTTCCGCCGGCTCGAGCGGCTCCCGGGCGCAGCCCATCCTGCCGTCTACGGCGTCCGCTTCGACTGCGGTTGCGGGGGGGAGCACACCGGTCTCGTCGCGCACGACGACCTCGACTGGGCGCCACTCGGCGCCGCGGCCGGTCGGTTCCTGAACCTGATGACCTCGCGCTTCGACGATGCCGGAGCGGAGCTCACCGGAGCTGCAGCGAGCCGCGTCAGCGCAGGGGAATGGCCCTGGAGCTTCTTCTGCTTTCCCGAGGGTAGGCCGCGGCCGGTGTTCCCATCCTCGTTCGTCGCGGTCGCTCCCGCCGAGCGCTGCCTTGGGCTCGCGGTACGCTGTCCGGTCTGCGACGCCCTCTCGGTCAACCTCGTCACGCCGGAACACGTCGATCTGCCCTTCTGGAACGATGCGAGCGTCGGCGTCGTCAGTCACGTCTTCGGCGACGATGTCCTCGCGGCGGTCGAGGAGTTCCGGGCCGAGCTCCACTCGTCGCGCTTCGACGAGCGGCGCCTGAATCTGCACTAGCGCCGATTCCGTTTCGGGTCTGCCGGGAACAGACCCCCGAGCGTAATCGCGAACACGGAGGCTGAGATGATCGGTATCACCAGAGGCGTCTCGACGCTCGTCGGGGCCGCCGTCGCCGGGTTCCTGATCTGGCTGGCCGCGCAGATCGGAACCGGCTCTTCGGGCGAGTACTGGACGACGTACGGCCTGATCGCTGCGGGCGGGCTCACGATGGCTCTGTCGCAGATCGTCGGAGGCTGGACGAAGTGGGGGCTACCGCGGCTCTCGGCCGGCGTCTTCCTGCTTGGGTTCCTGCCGGCCCTCCTGGTCGGAGGCTGGGTACTCCTCGCCAGGCAGCCTGCAGACTTCTTCAACACCTCGAACTGGTCGCGAGATCTCGGCGTCGACGGCGTCGTCAGCGACCTCGGCGAGCTGCTCGCTGCGGTCGCGTTCGGGATCGGACTCGTCTTCGGGTTGACGTTCGATACCGCCGGCCCGCGTACCGCGGTGGAGGTCGACGAGACGGTCGCTCAGAGGCGGCGTGTGGCGCCGGTTACGACCACGCGAGAGCGTGACGCGGACGAGGCGCTCACAGCGGAACGACCGGCTGATCCGACGCCCTCGGCAGCGGAAGAGCACGATCGCACCCGTCGCTTCGGGCTCCGTCGCGTCGGTGCCAGAGACGAACGGGACGAGCGCTGAGGGCCGGCCCACCAGCGTTTTCACTCGCGCCAGGGATCGCCCGGACGGCGCCTCGAAGCCGATACGGAAGCTGATGGAAGCAGCCGCTGTCAGTCCTCGCGAGACGGCTGCTTCCGATCTCCTGCTCGCCCACTGCTTCGCGCTCGATCGCGAGGAGCCATGCCCGACAGCGCTCGTCCGGCTCGAAGCCCTAGTGGGCACGGAACTCGCGCACCGGCTCCTGCGAGCACTCGGCAGCGCGCGGTAGGGCAGCAGTTCGCGGGGACGCGCTCGTCACGACGCACGGGTATCAAACCGGGAGCGGAGCGACCCTTCAGGGGTCTTCGCGCACAAAGGGATCCACTCCTGCGGATCCCTTTGTACCGCGCAAAAAAATTCAGGGAGCCGGTGGCGCTTTCGTCCACCGTGCCCGCTGACTTTCCGCTTGCGCGTACGGCCCTCGAGCTCGGCTTCGGTCTAGTCGCGCTCCGTGCTCCCTGCACGCCAGAACCTAATCGGGCGTCGTCCTCCGAGCAAGCGCTCGCCGGGACGAAGACTGCAATTTGCGGAAAGTTTCTCCGCGCCCGCTGAGGTGATTGAGGTGCGGTCGAGTGCAGTACGATCGGCGCGATGCACCTCCGCTTCCCGAGCATCGATCAGGGAGTACAGGCCTTCCTCTGGGCCGCTCTCTTCTTTGTCATCCTCTGGCTCGGGATGCTCGCAGTCGGCGTCTCGAGCGCGCCGGCGCTGATCCTCTCGCTCGTCAGCGCGGCCGCGATCTTCCTCTTCGTGCGGTTGCGCGGCGACTAGCCCGAGCCCGCTCTAGGATCGCGCGATGGACCGGGCGGGCGTCTATGCCGTAGCAGGCGCTGCATTCGTCGCTGCGCTCGTCCTGACCGTGCTCGGAATCGGGGACAGCGCGGAGGCGCTTCCGAACTGGCAGGCGCTCGTGCTCGGGCTCGTGCAGGGCGCGACCGAGCTGCTCCCGATCTCCTCGTCGGGCCACCTGATCCTCGTCCCCTGGCTCTTCGACTGGGAGTTCCTGAAGGAGAACGACGCCTTCAACCAGACCTTCGACGTCTCCCTTCATCTGGGAACCCTGATCGCGGTCGTCGCCTACTTCCGCGAAGACATCCTCCGGCTCGCGGCGGCGTGGGTGGGCTCCTTGCGCCGGCGGGGGATCGACACGGTGGACGAGCGGATCGCCTGGCTCGTGGCGATCGCGACTGTCCCAGCCGCGCTCGTCGGAGCGCTCGGCGAGAGCCTGATCGCGGAGAACCTGGGGGAGCCGTGGCAGATCGCGATTCTGCTCGCTCTCTTCGGAGGCCTGCTCTGGCTGGCCGATCGGCAGCCGGCGTCGAAGCGGATGGGGGATCTCGGGTTCCGCTCGGCGGTGGCGGTGGGCCTCGCGCAGTGCCTCTCCCTGATGCCGGGCGTGTCGCGCTCGGGGATCACAATCACCGCCGGGCGGTTCCTCGGGCTCGATCGCGACTCGGCCGCGCGGTTCTCGTTCCTGCTGCTCGTCCCGATCACCTTCGGAGCGGTAGCGTACAAAGGAATTGGCGATGTCCTGCTCGCCGATCTGCCTCCGGGCACCACCGGGCCTTTCCTCGTCGGCTCGCTGGCGTCCGGAGCGAGCGGGCTCCTCGCCATCTCGGCGCTCCTCGGTTACGTCCGCCGGCACGACTACTCGCTCTTCGTGGTCTATCGCCTGCTTGCTGCAGCCGTCGTGCTGCTCCTGATCGTGACGGGCATCCGCTCAGCAGGATTCTGAGCGTGGGCTCGAGACCGGCGCTCCTCGCGGTCGTGGGCGCGTTCGCGATCGCGTTCTCCGGGATCCTGGTGCGCCTCGCCGACGTCGAGCCTTCCACGGCGGCATTTTTCCGCTGCGCCTACGCCGTCCCGTTCCTGATCCCGTTGGCGCTCCGGGAGCGGCGGCTCTACGGACGACGAGGGACCGGGCAGGTCGGGCTCGCGTGGCTCGCAGGGCTCTTCTTCGCGGCCGATCTCGTCTTCTGGCACCACGCGATCGGCGCGGTCGGCGCCGGGCTTGCGACCGTGCTCGCGAACACCCAACTCGTGCTCGTCGGTCTCGCTGCCTGGCTGCTCCTCGGTGAACGGCCCGGCGGCCGCCTCGTTGCCGCGGTACCGGTCGTGCTGATCGGGATCGTGCTGATCTCGGGTGCGATCGGAGCGAACGCCTATGGCGAGGACCCGGCACTCGGGGTGCTGCTCGGAATCCTGACGGCGGTGGCCTACGCGGGCTTCCTGCTCGTGTTGCGAGCGGGGAACCGAGACATCCGGCGACCGGCCGGGCCGTTGCTCGACGCGACGATCGCGGCCGCCCTCGCCTCAGCCGTGGCAGGAGTCGCTCTCGGGGAGCTCGACCTGGCTCCGACCTGGCCGGAGCACGGGTGGCTCGTCGCGCTCGCCGTCTCGGCGCAGGTCGTGGGCTGGCTTGCGATCTCGGTCTCGCTGCCGCGACTCGACGCGGTCGTGACGTCGATGCTGCTGACCCTGCAACCGGTTGGAACGGTGATCCTGGCCCTCGTGCTGCTGTCCGAAGATCCGTCCTCGGTGCAGCTCCTCGGAATCGCGATCCTGCTCGGGGGAGTGGCGCTCGCGACGACGCGCCAGGCCTCGCGAATGCCAACTTGACATAACGTCGATTCCCGTGCGTTGATCATGCAGCGCTATCTTGCGCTGGCCGTCCACCAGTCGACGGCAGACGTTCGTTGGATCTCAGCGTGGCAGTTCTGGCACACGAGGATGCAGTGTTCGTATCATCGCAGACGAGAATGACGCTCTCGTCCAAGTAGAAGTCGCACAGGCTCGCGCCGACCTATGACGACGATCGAGATCGACATCGACCACTCCTCCGCGATGACACCGTTCCACAATT
>JACCRW010000022.1 GCA_013813345.1 Actinomycetota bacterium | reverse complement strand
GTCCGATGAGCTTCGGCGCTCCGCTCCTGCTCCTGACGCTGCTCGCGCTGCCGCTGATCCTGCTCGCCTACCGCTGGCTCCAGCGCCGTCCGGCGCGCTACGCGGTGCGGTACACGAACCTCGACGTGCTGGCGGGCGTCGCCGCGTCGAGCCGCTCCTGGCGCCGCCACGCCGGGCTCGCCCTCTTCCTGCTCGCGCTCGCGACGCTGCTCGTGGGGTTCGCGCGGCCGTCGATGACGCGGCTCGCGGACCGGGAGGAGGCGACGATCGTCCTCGTCGTCGACGTCTCCGGCTCGATGCAGGCGAAGGACGTAGCGCCGACTCGCCTCGAGGCGGCCCAGGACGTGGTGAGGCAGTTCATCGAACGGCTGCCGCCGCGCTTCCAGGTCGGCCTCGTCGCGTTCTCGGAGCAGGCCGAGGTTGTGGCGCCGGCAACGGACGACCACGACTTCGTGATCGACTCGCTCTCGTATCTCTACCCGCAGCGTGGCACGAACATCGGGGACGCGATCGCGCGCGCGGTGCAGGTCGTTCGGGCGGCGCCGACGACGCCCGCCGAGCCGGGGGCCGAAGCGGAGAAGCAGGCGCCGGCGGCGATCTTGCTCCTCTCGGACGGGTCGCAGACGGTCGGGTTACTCAGTCCGCTCCAAGGCGCGCAGCGGGCGAAGTCGTTCAAGATCCCGGTGTACACGGTCGCCCTCGGAACACCTGAAGGGATCATCGAGCTCGACCGCTTCGGCGTCAACCGTGTGATTCCCGTCCCGCCCGACGCCGCCACGCTCCGGCAGATCGCTGCGACCACCAGCGGCAAGGCTTACGAGGCGAAGAGCGTGGCGGGCCTGAACGAGGCCTACGAGCGGTTGGGCTCGCTCGTCAGCAAGGTCGAGCGGGACCAAGAGGTTACGGTCGCGTTTCTGGCAGGCGGGTTCGTGCTGCTGCTCGCGGCGGCGGCCGTGGGCGCGCTGACCTTCCCGAGGCTGCCGTGAGGTCTCGCGTGCCGCTCCTGCTCGCCGCTCTCCTCGTGGCGGGTTGCAGTGGCGGCGACGACTCGCCCACGGCGGTTGCGACGACGACCGCGACCGTGCCCGCCGCAACGACGACAGAGCCTGCCGGCGGGGCGCCGGCCGCTTCGAGCGACGGCTCGATCGCAGACGCAGTCGCCGATGTGCTGCCGTCAGTCGTGAACGTCCGGACGACCGTCGTCGGCGGCGGCAACGGCGAGGGGTCGGGCGTCGTCGTCGACAGGGCCGGGATCATCGTCACGAACAACCACGTTGTCGACGGCGCGAGCGAGATCACCGTCGCCTTCAACGACGGCCGCCACACCCGGCCCCTGCGTGGAACCGTGATCGGGACGGCACCCGAGCGAGACCTGGCCGTGCTCCGCGTCTCCGCCCGCGACCTCATCCCGATCCGGATTGCACGCTCGTCCTCGCTGCGGCTCGGCGACGACGTGATCGCCGTCGGCTTTCCGCTCGGGCTCGGCGGGCCGACGGTGACGAGCGGGATCGTCTCCGGCCTCAATCGGACGATCGAGCCCGGCGACGGTGCTCGGCTCGAGGGGCTCCTGCAGACCGACGCCGCGATCAACCCCGGCAACTCCGGCGGCGCGCTCGTAGACCGCGCCGGGCGGCTGGTCGGGATCAACACTGCGGCGGCGCGCGCGGGCGCGGCGGAGAACATCGGCTTCGCGATCGAGATCGACGCGGCTCTACCCATCATCGACGAGATCCGCAGCGAGCCCGAGGCCACGCGCGCCTGGCTCGGGATCTCGATCGCCTCGGTCGAGTCGGATGCAGCGGCAGTCGCGCTCGGGCTCGACCCCGCGACGCGCGGCGTCCGCATCACGGAGGTCTACGACGGTGGCCCCGCCGCGCGCGCCGAGGTCCTGCCGGGCGACGTGATCGTGGCGCTCGAGGGCCGGCCGATCGGCTCCGCGCGCGAGCTGACGGCGGCGGTGGCGCGGCTCGATCCCGGCGACCGCATCGAGCTCGAGCTGATCGACACGGCGGGCCCGCGGCTCGTCGAGCTGACCGTGACGCGGCGCCCACGCTAGTGCGGGCGCCTCCGCTGGCGACGAGCCGCGTCCGGGTGCTGCGAGTTCCGGGCGGGGAGGAAGCAGATGTCGTCGCGGTCGAGGAGCCGCTCGAGATCAGGATCGAGGGCCGGCCGGTGGCTGTGACGATGCGCACGCCCGGCCACGACGAGGAGCTCGCGCTCGGCTTCTGCCTCTCGGAGGGGCTGCGGCCAGCGGGGGCGCGGCTCCCAGACGACCTCGCCGCGAACACTGTGGAAGTCGACGCGCCCGGCTTCGACCCGGAGCGCCTCGCGCGCAGCTTCTACACGAGCTCGTCCTGCGGCGTCTGCGGGAAGGGCGCGCTCGAGGCGGTCGCGGTCGAGGCGCCGCCTGTCGAGAGCGAGCTGTGCGTGAGCGCGACCCTCGTGCTCTCGCTGCCGGAGCGACTGCGCGAGGCCCAGGCTGGCTTTGAAGCGACCGGTGGCCTGCACGCGACCGGGCTCTTCTCGGCGGCGGGCAAGCTTGTCTGCCTGCGCGAGGACGTGGGCCGCCACAACGCGCTCGACAAGGTGATCGGCTGGGCGTTCGGCGCGGGCCTGCTGCCACTGCGCGACGCGATCCTCTGCGTTAGCGGTCGGCTCTCGTTCGAGCTCGTCCAGAAGGCGGCGGTGGCGGGCTGTCCGCTGCTCGTCGCCGTCGGCGCCCCTTCGTCGCTGGCCGTGGAACTCGCAGCCGACCGCGGCGTGACGCTGTGCGGCTTCGTCCGCGGCGCTTCGCTGAACGTCTACACCTGCCCCGAGCGGATCGAGGCGTGAAGAGCGCCTTTGTGTTTCTGAAACACAAGCTCTTCGGCGCGACCGCTCGGAACGCCTTGTCGGCACGGTCGCGCAACGAGGGCCGGGGAGCTTGTGTTGTTCCAACACAAGGCGTCTCTTGAGCCTCGAGCTCTCGGGGGTGTTGCTCGTCGGCGGGGCGTCGACGCGGTTCGGCTCGCCGAAGGCGCTCGCGCGGTTTCGGGGCGAGACGCTCGCCGAGCGGGCGTGGGGGGTGCTCGGCGAGGCGTGCGAGGAGCGGCTCGCGGTGGGGAAGGCAGGCGAGCTCGCGCTCCCGCTTCCCGTGCTCGGCGACGGCTCGGAGCTGCGCGCGCCGATCGTGGGGATGATCGCCGGCCTGCGTGAGGCAGAGCACGAGACGGTGGTCTTTCTGCCGGTCGACTGCCCGCTCGTCACGCCTGAGCTGCTGCGGGCGCTCGCCGAGGCTCGGGCCGTTCCGCAGACCGGGCCGCTGCCGGGCGCCTACTCGAAGGCCGACCTGCCCGAGCTCGAGCGCCGGCTCGCCGCGGGCGAGCTCTCGCTCCGCGGCGTCAACGCGAACGTGCTCGAAGTCGATGAGCGGCTGCTCGCAAACGCGAACACGCCCGACGAGCTGTCAGCGCTCGAAGAGGACCTCGCCGCTCTCGACGAGGAGCGGCCCGGCCTCGCCGTCGACTCGTAGCCGCCCGTCCCGCTCGATTCGGGACGCGACACCGGCGGCTCCGTCCACGGTGACGCGCCGGCCGCGGAGGAAGTCGCGCGAGCCGAGATCGTCGTAGAGCGCGTCGAGGCCGCCCTCGCGCCATACCGCGTAGCAGCCCTCGAGCCGTCCGAGCACCAACGTCAGCACCTCCTCGCGGTCGCGCTCGCGCCCGTCGACCGTCCGCAGCGACCCAGGCGCGACCTTTGCGTCGAGCGGCAGCTCCTCGCGCGTCTGGTTCACGTTCAGCCCGATCCCGAGGATCACGGCGCCCTCCTTCAGCTCCGCGAGGATCCCCGCCACCTTGCGGCGGGCGAGCAGGACGTCGTTCGGCCACTTGATCTGCGCTGCGAGCCCGGTCGCGTCCTCGACCGCGAGCGCCACGGCGACCGCCGCGACGAGCGAGAGCTCCTGAGCGCGGCGCTCCGGCGGGGGGCGCAGTAGCACGGAGACCATGACCGAGGTGCCCGGCGCCTCGATCCAATTGCGTCCGAGCCGGCCGCGGCCGGCCGTCTGGTGGTCGGTCGTGGCGATCGCGCCCTCCGGATCGTCCGGCGCGAGGAGGGCCTGGGTCGACTCGCACTCCGCCTCGTGCCGCCGGGGGCTCCCGATCACACGACTTCCAGCCGAACGGCCGAGACCTTGTACTCGGGCGTCCCGATCAGCGGATCGCCAACGTCGTGCGTGAGCCAGTTCACCTTCGCCTCGGCAAAATGGAGGGCCATCCAGACGAGGCCGGGGAAGACGCGCGACGAGACCTGCGCCCGCGCCTGGAGGTCGCCGCGCCTCGACACGAGCCGCATCCAATCGCCGTCCGCCACCCCGAGCGAGGACGCATCCTCCGCCGAGATCTCGAAGAACGGGTCGCGCTGCTTGTCGGTGATCCCGTCCTCGCGCATCGTCATCGCGCCCGAGTTGTAGTGATAGAGCGTCCGGCCGGTCGAGAGGACGAACGGGTAGTCGGCGTCCGGCTCCTCGATCGGCGGCTGGTACTCGACCGGATGAAACTTGCCCCGCCCGGACGGACGCGCCGTCGTCTTCTCGTGCAGGAAGCGCGAGCCCTCGTCGTCCACCGAGGCGCAGGGCCACTGCAGCCCCTCGTCCTCGAGCCTGAAGTAGCGGATCCCGGCCCAGTTCGGGCACAGATCCGCGAGCTCGTTCCAGACCGACTCCGCGTCCGGGTACTCCGGCCAGTCGCAGCCGAGCTCCCTCGCCAAATCGAGCACGATCTGCCGGTCGCCGCGCGCGTTCCCCGGCAGCGGCACCGCGGCGCGGACGCGGTTGACCCGCCGCTCGGTGTTCGTGAAGGTGCCGTCCTTCTCCGCGAAGCTCGACGCCGGCAGGACGACGTCCGCGTACCTCTCGGCCGTGTCGCTCAGGAAGATGTCCTGGGAGACGAGGAACTCGAGCTTCGAGAGCCCCTCGGCCACATGGTGCGCGTTCGGCTCGGTGTGGCCGGGGTTCTCGCCGATCAGGTAGAGCGCCTTGATCCGGTCGTCGTGGAGCCCGGACATGATCTGGTCGAGCCGGAAGCCGGCGCGCTCCGGCACCTCGGCGCCCCAGGCCTCGGAGAATTTCGCGCGCACGACCGGGTCGTCGACCGGCTGGTAGCCCGGCAGGTACGTGGGATTCGCGCCGGAGTCGTTCAGCCCCTGGACGTTGTTCTGGCCGCGCAGCGCGTTCAGCCCGGTCGACTCGTAGCCGAGATGGCCCGTCATCAGGACGAGGTTCGCGAGCGACCAGATGTTGTCGACGCCGCAGGCGTGCTCGGTGATCCCGAGCGTGTAGAAGATCGCCGCGTGGCGCTCCGTCGCGTACTCGCGCGCGGTTGCGCGGATCGCCTCGGCCGGGACGCCCGTCCAGCGCTCGGCCTCCTCCGGCGGGTAGCGGGAGACAACCTCGCGCACCGCCTCGAAGTCCTCGGTCTGCTCGCGGACGTACTCCTCGGCCTCGAGACCCTCCTCGAGGATCGTGTGCATGATCGCGTTCAGGAGCCAGACGTCCGAGCCGGGCCGGAGCTGGAGGTGGCGCTTCGCGATCTTCGTCAGCCAGATCGCGCGCGGGTCGGCGACGACGAGCGTCGCGCCCTTGCGCACCGCCTTCTTGATCCGCAGCGCCAGCACCGGGTGCGCCTCGGTCGTGTTCGAGCCGATCACGAGCAGGAAGCGGGCGTTCTCGATTTCGGGGATCGAGTTGGTGGAAGCGCCTCTGCCGAACGACCTGACCAGGCCGTAGAGGGTGGGAGCGTGTCAGGTGGCCTCGCAGGAGTGAACGGAGTTCGTCCCGAGTCCGATCCGGGCGAGCTTCTGGATCAGATAGTTCTCCTCGTTCGTCAAGCGAGCGGAGGCGAGGACTCCGATCGCCTGGGCCGAGTGGCGGCGGATCACCCCCTTGAGCCCGTCGGCCGCTGCGCGCAGCGCCTCCTCCCAGCTGGCGGGATGGAGCGCGCCGTCCTCGCCGCGCACGAGCGGCTCGGTCAGGCGGTCGGGGTGGTGGACGAAGTTGAACGAGAAGCGCCCCTTCACGCAGAGGTCGCCCTCGTTCGAGACGTACTCGGGCTTCGAGGTGACCTTGACGATCCGCTTCGTCTCGGGATCGACGTTGAGGTCGATCTGGCAGCCGACCCCGCAGAACGTGCACGTCGTCTTCGTCTGCTCGAGCTGGCGTTCCTCGACGCCGGCGCCCTCGAGGAACTTCTCGTAGATGGCGCCGGTGGGGCAGACGGAGAGGCAGCCGCCGCAGAGCTCGCACTCGGTGTCGAGCCAGGAGCGCTCCCAGGTGGGGACGATCCGCGCCTCCGGCCCGCGGCCCTCGAGCGAGAGCGCCGAGCACTGCATCACCTCCTGCGTGTAGCGGACGCAGCGGTTGCAGAGGATGCACGTGTCGGGCTCGTAGCCCATCAGCCGGTTGCGGTCGGAATACGGTTCGCGCTTCGCGTCGGGGAGGATGAGGGGCGCCTCGGCGCCGAGCTCTCGGGCGAGGTCGACGAGCTCGTTCGGGCGTCCGCCGGGATCGGCGTTCAGATGCTCGGAGAGCAGCATCTCGGTCAGCGTCTTCTGGAGCTGCGGGACATTCGAGTTGGTCGAGACGACCATGCCCTCGATGACCCGAGTCGCGCAGGCGGGCAGCGGCCGTGGCGACCCCTCGACCCCGACGACGCACATCCGGCAGCCGCCGTACGGCTCGAGCTTGTCGTCGTGGCAGAGGGTGGGTACGAAGACGCCGTTGCGCGCAGCGGCGTGGACGAGCAGCTCACCCTCCTGGGCGCTCGCCGGCCGGCCGTCGAGCGTGAACTCGATCACGCGGACGCCGGCTCTTCGACTGGGGCGGGGCCGAGCGGCGCGAAGAGCTCCGGCCAGCGCTCGAAGGCGTTCCGCACGGGGTAGGGCGCGGCCTGGCCGAGCCCGCAGATCGAGGTCAGGGTCATCGCGTCGAGCCATTCTTCCACCTGCCCGCGGGACATCGCCGCGCGGCCGTGCTCGAGCTCCTCGCAGACGTGGTGGAGCGCGCGGTTCCCGATTCGGCACGGGGTGCACTTCTGGCACGACTCCTCGGCGAAGAAGCGCATCGTCTCGGCGAGGAGGCGGAGCGGGGAGTACTCCTTCGGGAAGACCTGCACCGCAGCCGAGCCGACGCCGCAACCCCACTCGGTCAGCGCCTCGCGGGTGAGCGGCACGTCGAGCGCCGCCGGCGGCAGGATCCCGCTTGCGGCGCCGCCCGGGACAATCGCGGCGGGCTCGCCGACGAGCCCGCCCGCATAGCCGTCGATCAGCTCGCGGAGGGTGACGTCGAGCGACGCCTCGTAGCAGCCGGGCTTGCCGACGGCGCCGGAGACGGACCAGAGCCGCGCCGGCTGCCAGTCGCCGCGCAGGATCAGCGCGACATGGGCCAGCGTCTCGACGTTGTTGATGAGCGTCGGACGACCGAGGTAGCCGGACTGGGCGGGGAACGGCGGCCGCAAGCGTGGCATCCCGCGCCGGCCCTCCATCGACTCGAGCATCGCTGTTTCCTCACCGCAGATGTAGGCGCCGGCGCCGATCACGAGGCTGGTCGCAAGCCCGGCTAGCAGGCCGGCCTTGCGATAGTCGTCGAGCGCAGCCTCGAGTCGAGCTCGCGCGGTCGCGTACTCCTCTCGGAGGTAGATGTAGAGCTCGGTTGCTTCGACCACCCGGGCCGCGATCACAGCGCCTTCGAGTAGTAGCCGCGGACGCAGCTCCATCACGTAGCGATCCTTGATCGTCCCCGGCTCGCCCTCGTCGGCGTTGACGATGACGACGCGCGGGCCGGGCTCGCGGAGCACAGCGTCCCACTTCCGCCATGTCGGGAAGCCCGCGCCGCCCATTCCCGTCAGCCCGGAGCCGCGGAGCCGTTCGACCACGTCGTCGGACGACAGCTTCGGCGGCACGCGCAGGTCGTCGGGCTCGAGCAGGAAGCCGTTCGTCGAGTAGGTGACGCCGCCGACGACCTCGTCGCCGTGGAGGACGACCGGCGCCAGGTCGCAGTGGCCGAGGCAGGGCACCTCGATCGCGTGGCCGTCGAGCCGGTCGCGCGCACCGCGCGAGTCGCAGACCGGGCCGGTGCAGACACGCACCGCATCGACCGGCACCTGGAGGAAGGAGTAGAAGGAGGTCACCTCGTGCACGTCGCCGTGCCGCAGGCGCATGTGGTCGGCGAGCGCATCCGAGAGCTCCGGCGTGATCGGCCCGACCTCGCGTCGCAGCCGGCCGAGGTTGTCGAGCAGTCGCGTGCGCTCCCTCGGCATCGTCTCGAGCACTGTCGCGAGCCGGAGCACGTCCACGCTTCGAGTCTATTCCGCGGGCGGTTGCCGGAGCTTCTTCGTCGCGCCGCGGCGTTTCTTCGACTCGAGCCGCCGCTCCTTCGCCGCCTTCGACGGCCGCGTCGGCACGCGCTTCCGCTCCACCTTCAGCGCCGCCCGGAGCTGCTCGGTCAGACGCTCGGTCGCGAGCTCGCGGTTGCGATGCTGGCTCCGCTCGTCCTGCGCGACGGCGCGCAGCGTCGGTCCGGCTTTCGCGAGAACTCGCCGTTTCTGGGCATCGGTGAGCGCCGAGGACGACTCGACCTCGAACACCGCCTCGACCCGTGTCTCCGAGGTACTCGCGTGCTGACCGCCGGGCCCGCTGGAGCGCGAGAAGCGGAAGTCGATCTCGGTAAGCGGAAGCACGACCGATCGGGTGACCCGAATAGACTCACGCTCCATGGCGGCCATTCTGCTCGACGTGGACGGCGTGCTCCACGTCTCCGGCGAGCCGATCCCCGGCGCCGTGGAGGCAGTCGCGCAGCTCCGCAAGGTGGGGCACCGGCTTCGCTTTGTCACGAACAACTCGACACGTGCCCGCGCGACCCTGGCGGAGGAGCTGAGGGCGATGGGCTTCGAGCTCGACGACGAGGAGTTGCAAACGACGCCGGTCGCCGCTGCGCGCGCGCTCGAGGGTCGGCGCGTCTATGCGCTCGTGATGTCCGCGATCGTGCCGGACCTGAAAGGAGTCGAGCTCGTCGGCGACACCGCCGACGCGGTGCTGATCGGCGGCTGCGACGAGACGCTCGAGCCGAACCAGGTCTTCAGCTACATGAACCTCGCCCGCGCCTTCTCGGAGCTCCAGGGCGGGGCCGAGCTCTTTTGCCTGCACAAGAACAAGTGGTGGCAGACCGCGCGCGGGCCGATGCTCGATGCGGGATCCTTCGTCGCCGGGCTCGAGTACTCGACCGGGGTCGAGGCGACCGTCGTCGGCAAGCCGAGCGCCGCCTGCTTCTCGGCCGCGCTCGCCGCTCTGGACGCGGAGCCCGAGCTGACGTGGATGGTCACCGACGACCTCGACCAGGACGTCGCCGGCGCGCAGCTCTTCGGGATGAAGACCGTCCTCCTGCGCACCGGCAAGTTCCGGCCGGAAGCGCTCGAGCGCTCGAGCACCGTCCCCGATGCGATTCTCAGCTCTATCGCGCACTTCCCCGACTGGATCGATCGGGGCCGCTGATGCAGAGTGTCTCCGTAGGAATCGACCTGATCGAGATCGAGCGGATCCGTCGCGCGCTCGAGCGCTACGCGGGTTTCCGGGATCGGTGCTTCACTCCGGACGAGCAGGCGTACTGCGATTCGCGCAAGAACCCGGCCGAGAGCTACGCCGGCCGCTTCGCCGGCAAGGAGGCCGTCGGCAAGGCGCTTGGCTTCGGTGTCGCTCGCACCTTCGCCTGGCGCGAGATCGAGATCGTCGGGCGTCCCAAGCCGGCGGTCCGCCTCCGGGGACGGGTCGCCGCCTGGGCCGAGCAGCGCGGGATCGGCGCGATCGACCTCTCGATGACCCATTCGCGGGAGCTCGCCTCGGCCGTTGCGGTCGCCGGCGAGGCCTGACCCCGTGTTCGAGCCGCTCTACACCGCGGCGGAGATGCGGGCCGCGGAGGAGCGCTACCCCGGCTTTCCGGAGTCGGCGCCCGAGCTGATGGAAAAGGCCGGAACCGCCGTCGCGCGCGAGGCGCTCGCTGCCTTCCCCGACGCGCGCCGGTTCGCGGTCGTCTGCGGCGAGGGCGCGAATGGGGGCGACGGTCGGATTGCGGCCCGCGAGCTCCGAGCAGCCGGGCGGGACGCGGTCGAGACGACCGCCGTCGAGCAGGCGGACGTGATCGTCGACGCGCTCTTCGGGACGGGCTTCCGCGGGGACCCGCGCCCCGATGCCGCCGCAGCGATCGAGCGGATCAACGCGGCGCGCGCTTCGGTCGTCGCGGTCGATCTTCCTTCGGGGATCGATGCCTCCACCGGCGAGGCGGCGGGCGCGGCGGTCCGCGCCGACCTGACGGTGACCTTCCACGGCCAGAAGCTCGGGCTCGTGATCGCGCCGGGCCGCTTCCATGCCGGTGCGGTCGTGATCGCCGACCTCGGGCTCGAGGAGGCCGAGAGCGAGGCGGCGCTCGTGACGCCGGCGATCCTCGACCTGGTGCCGCGCAAGCAGGAGCACGACAACAAGTACAGCGCCGGCTCGGTGCTGATCGTCGGCGGCGCGCCTGGTCTGACCGGAGCCGCCTGCCTCGCAGCCGAGGCTGCGTTCCGCGCGGATGCCGGCTACGTCGCTGTCGCCGTCCCCGAAGCCTCGCTCGCGGTGATCGAGACGAGGCTGCTGGAGCCGGTCAAGCTGACGTGGGCGAGCGTCTTCGAAGCGGCCGCGAAGGCGGGCGCCGTAGCAGTAGGCCCGGGGCTCGGGCGGTCGGCCGAGGCGAAGCGGCTCGTCGGGAGGATCCTCGCCGAGCTCGAGCAGCCGGTCGTCCTCGACGCCGACGCGCTCCACGAGCTCGCGCCCGGCGACTGGCGAGCGCCGGTCGTCTTCACACCGCATGCGGGCGAGCTCGGCCGGCTCATCGGCGAGAGCTCGGATTGGGTGAGCGCCCATCGGCTCGAGGCCGCTCGGCGCGCGGCCGATCGCTTCGACTGCGTTTGCCTGCTGAAGGGCGCCGACACGATCGTCACGGCTCCCGGGGCACGCACGCTCGTCTGTCCGATCGAAGCGCCCGCGCTTGCGACCGCCGGCACCGGCGACGTCCTCACCGGGGTTCTCACCGCTTTTCTCGCCAAGGGCCTCGAGCCACGTCTCGCCGCTGCCGCTGCCGCGACCGCCCACGGCCTGGCCGGACGGACGCTTCCCGAACGCGGAGCCGTGGCGAGCGATCTCATCGTCGCGCTGCCGTTGATCCTCTAGCCGGGTGGATGCGAGACGTTCATCCGGTGGCCAGTCCGTAGCATCGACCAGGTGAAGGTGGAGATACTCGGCTCGGGCGGAGCGACTGCGACGCCGCGACCCGGCTGCGAGTGCCCTGTCTGCGTCGAGGCGAGGCAGCGCGGCGTGCCCTACTCGCGGCTGGGGCCGAGCCTCTTCGTCCACGGGCCGAACGTCCTCTTCGACACCCCGGAGGAGTCGCGGCTCCAGCTCGATCGCTCGAGAGTGACGGAGATCGCCGCCTGCTTCTACTCGCACTGGCATCCAGACCACACGATGGGCAGGCGCGTGTGGGAGGCCGTGGGTGGGCGCGACTTCAGGGTCTGGCCGCCGGACCCGGCCGCGCGCCGGACAACCGACGTCTACCTCCCGGAGCAGGTCGCGGTCGACTTCTCCGGATCGCGTGGCATCCGCGAGCACTTCGACTATCTCGAGGAGCGTGGCTTCGTCCGTGTCCGCGAGCTCCGCGACGGCGAGACAGTCCGGCTCGGCGACGTCGAGATCCGCCCCTTCCGCCTGCACGAGGAATACGTCTACGCGTTCGAGCTGAGCGGTAATGGCAAGCGGCTGCTCGTCGCAATGGACGAGCTGCACGACTG
>JACCRW010000145.1 GCA_013813345.1 Actinomycetota bacterium | reverse complement strand
GTCGTCCTTGGGATAGAAGTAGAGGACGACCGGCTTGCCGCGCAGCGACTCCAGGCTCACGGTCTCACCGGTGTCCGCCGTCAGCTCGAACTCCGGCGCCTTCGCACCTTCCTCGATCACGAATCTCCTCTCGGTAGGGGTCGGTCGTTAGGGTCTGGCTCGATGCTAACGACGCACCGCCTGCTCGCCTTCCTCGTCGTCGGTGTGCCGGCGCTCTCGGCGCTTGCCGGCGGGCTCGTCTACTGGCGCCGGCGCGGAGCGGGGCGGATCCTGACGAACGTCCTGGCTCTCGCCCAGACGCTGCTCGTGGCGCAGGTCGCGCTCGGCTTGCTCCTGCTTTCGGACGAGCGAGAGGCGGCCGACAGCCTGCACTACGCCTACGGGTCGCTCTCGCTCGGCGCGATCCTCGTGCCGTGGTTCTATGCGCCCGCTAGCGGGCCGAAGCGCCTCGCCTGGTTTGCGGGCACGGCGGCACTCGCTGCCGCACTCGCCATACGGGCGTTCATGACGGGATGATGGAAAAACTGAAGCGCTTCTTCGCCGAGATGAACCCGCTGATCCGCGGGCTGGGGATCGTCTCCCTGATCGCGGCTGTCATCGTCGTCCTCTCGCTCGAGGAGGTGCTCGCAACCGTCGGCGGCCTGCTCCGGATCGTGTTCTTCCTCGCGGTCGCGTTCTTCCTCTTCCTCCTCTGGCGGGAGCGGCGGAGCGACATCGAGGCGTGGTCAGAGCTCAGCCGCCGCGTCTTCTACGGGGCGATCGTGCTCGCGGTCGTCGACATCGGTGTCCTGATCGGGCTCGGCGCCTCCGGCCTCGACGCGCTCGCGTTCTTCCTCGTTCTCGGCGCGTGCGGCTACGCGATCTACCGCGTCTGGCGCAACGAGCACACCTACAGCTGAGTCTTCAGCGCGGCTAGGAACTTGTCGCCCTCGTAGAGCACCGGCGCGCCCGCGCCGGCAAGCGGAGCCGGTTCGAGGTTCCAGGTCGCGTCGGGACCGAACACGTAGTAGACGTCGTAGACGAAGCCGGAGTAGCCGAGGCCGCCCAGATCGGCTTGGGCGAAGTATGTGCCGGTGATTCCCTCCTCGTCCCAGTACTGGGTGACGCGCGGATCCGCGAGTATCGATTCGTCGATCTCGTCCTTCTCGTCGGTCACACGCTGATTCAGCCAGACCGCGTAGATCTGCAGGTTCTCCGACTTCTCCTCGTCCAGGATCTTTTCCCGCACCCAGCGGGCGCCGGCGAGGCACGTGTCTCAGGTCGGGGAGAAGAGGAGAATGACGCGTGTCTTGCCTTCGTCCGCCCTGAAGTCCGAGGCGAGCCCGAGCACGTTCTCGAGCTCGACGACGCTGCCGGGGCGGTCCGCTGTCGGAGGCTCGGACGGCGTTGCCGCCTCGTCGCTGTCACCGGCGCTGCAGCCCGCGAGCACCAGCGCCGCGAGCACGGGCAGGAGCGCTCGCAGCACCGTCACGCCTCGACGCGGCTCGCAGCGCCGTCGAGCGCATCGAGAGCGGCGCGAATCTCCAGCGCCTGGCCGACGAAGATCGGCGTGTCGCGCTCGGTGTAGCGGGATGCCTCGCTCTCCCTGAGGGTCAGCATCAGGTGCATGAAGTCGGACGGCTCCTCGCACTCGAAGGCCGTCATGAACTCCTGGTCGTCGATCCCGAAGGAGTACGTCGTGTGGTTCTGGATCGTGGCGTAGCGGGCGCCGATCTCGATGTGCTCGTTCATCGCGCGCTGGCGGTCCTCGAGCGGGAGCGCGTACCACGGCCGCGTCTTCACGAATGGATAGACGACGAGGTAGGGGTGGCCACGCGGAACGACCTTGCGGGGGCGGCGAGCCTGGCTGTATTGCGAGGCCTTCGTCGTCGCGAGGTAGGAGTACGGCGTTTCGAGCCAGCCCGCGAGCGGGGTCGCGTTCAGCGCCGCGCCGAGCTCGCCGAGGTCGAGATAGCGCTCGGTGATCTTCCAGAGGAAGAAGTCGCAGTCGGGCCGGACGCCGGCGGTCGAGTAGGCGCGCACCTCCAGCCGCTCGGCCCATGACTCGACGACCTCGGCGAAGGCGTCCTTGCCGGCGGCGCGCTCCTCGACGGGCAGGCGCCGCCAAGCGGGATCGACCTTGTAGAAGCTGTAGGCGACGTACTGGCCGCCCTGCTGCTCGCCGCTCATCGCTCGCATGGTACGCGCTCGTCTAACAGCCGTTGCGTACGCCCACGATCGCCTCGCGCACTGGAGCGAGGCTCGTCTTCGGTGTGCCGTCGACGTAGTAGACGCCCGATTGGAACCCGGTCAGGAACGGCTCGTCGTGCGAGTGGAAGAGGAGCATCCCGACGACGTCCTCCTGACAGGCGGCGAGCTCGAGGGCTCGCCGATAGAAGTCGGCCTGCGTCGCCTCGTCCACGGGCGTGCCGGCCTCGCTGCCTTGGTAGAGCTCCGCTTTCTCGGCCGGAATCGTCGTCTCGACGCCGAACTCGCTGTAGAGGATCGGCACGTCGCGACCGAACGCCTCGCGGAGGAGTCGCCGCAGCCGCTCGTGATCGGCGAGCCCGAGTGTTCGCGAGCCTGGGTGCGGCCGGTCGGGCGAGATGCTCGAGGCCGCCGGATAGGGATGGAACGCGAAGCCGTCGAGCACCGGTCGCGTGCGTCCGGTTCGGCGCAGCTCCGCTCCGAGGTCGCGGATGAATGTCGTCGGCGAATGCGTATCGCGACCCGTGTTGGGCTTGTCGATGCCGCGCGGCGCGAGCGCGCCGCCCCAGATCCGGGCGTCCGGCGCTGCCATCTTGGCCGCGTCGTAGACCTCGGCAAGCAGCGCGAGATAAAAGACGGCGGCGAGGTTCTCACCGTCCTCGCCGAACTGGGGCAGCCAGAACCGGTTCAGGTTCGGCTCGTTGCCGACGATCACGTCCCGGATCTTCGGGACGTCGCGCATGATCGCCGCGACGTACGACGAGAAGGCCGTCCGCTCGGCCGCCGTCAGCGGCGTCGTGCTGGAGCCGCGATGGAAGACGGCGAGGAAGATGCGCAAGTCGCGCTTCCCGGCCCGGTCGGCCACATCCTGGAGGACGCCGAGCTCCTCGGCCGTGGGCGCAGAGAGCCCGGGCTCCCAGTAGCTCGTGATCCCGACAGCGCGGAACCCCGCCGCGGCAAGCTGGCCGAGCACCGGGCCGGGGTCCCGCGCGGCGTCGTCGACAGCGCCGACAACGAATGCGCCCGGCTCTGTGGATAACTCTGCGTCCGTGTCTGCGACCGTCTCTGCGTCCGTGTCTGCGACCGACTCTGCGTCCGTGTCTGCGACCGACTCTGTAACCGTGTCTGCGACCGTCTCTGTAACCGTGTCTGTTCTCGTCTCCTCGCCGGCCCCGCCGCGGCAGCCGGCGAGCGCGAGCGCGAGTATGAGCGCGAGGAGCGCGGGCCGCATCAGCGCACGCGGAAGGGCGCGCTCTCGCGCAGAACCGGTTCGCCCCGGTTGACCGGATGCGTGACGCTGACCGAGAGCCGGTAGAGGCCGGGCCGCAGCTTTCGGCGCAGCGAGATCGCGACCCGGGCATCCGCCTTCGCGCGACCGCTCGTCGCGGCCGTGGTCGTGCCGGCCGGGAGCTTCACGAGCCGTGCTCGGTAGACGCAGTCGAGATCGCAGCGGAGCGCGATCCCGAGCGTTCGCGCCGAGAAGGCCGTTCTCGGCTTGATCCTCAGCGCGAGCCCCTCGCACCGGCCGATCGAGCCGCCGCGCGTCGCGGCAAGTGCGTCCCGAACCGGCGCGAGACTCGATTTCGGGCTGCCGTCGGCGTAGTAGAGGCCGGACTGCCACGCCGAGAGGGCGGTCTCGTCGTGGGAGTGGAAGAGGAGCATTCCGGTCACGTTCGGCTGGCAGAACGCGAGCTGGAGCGCGCGCCGATAGTACGCCGCCTGAGTCGCCTCAGTGACCGGCCTTGTCGTCGCGGGCTCCGTGCCGGAGTACAGCGATGCCTTCTCGGTCGGAATCGTCGCCTCGACGCCGAACTCGTCGTAGAGAATCGGCAGCGTCGAGCCGGCCTGCGCCGTCCCGTCGAACGCCTCGCCGAGCAAGGCAACAAGCTTGGGGTAATCGACGAGCCCGAGGTGATCCGGGTCGCTCGGCGGCAGCTCGGGCGACCGGCTCGAGTTGTCGGCGTAGGGGTGGAAGGCGAAGACGTCCATCACCGGCAGCGGCCTCCCGCTCGCGCGGTAGGCGACACCCAGCTCTCGGGTGAACCGCGTCGGCGAGATCGTGTCGCGGCCGGTGCCGGGCCGGTCGACCCCCCGCGGGGCCAGCGCGCCGCCGATTACCCGCACGTCGGGTGAGACCGCCTTCAGCGCGTCGTAGGTCTCGGCGAGAAGCGAGAGATAGGCCGGGGCGGAAGCCCCCGAGCCGTCGGCGGCGTATTGCGGGAGCCAGAAGCGGTTCAGGTTCGGCTCGTTCCCGACGATCACGTCGCGCACGCTCGGGTAGGCGCGCGCGAGGCCAGCCGCATACGACGCGAATTGGGCGCGATCCTCCGGCGCGAGCGGCGTCGTCCGCGAGCCCGCGTGGAAGACGGAGACGTAGACCCGGATCCCGGAGAGCTCGGCGGCCGCCACCACGTTGTCGAGCACCTTGCGCTCCGCAGGCCCTGGCGCGAGCTCCCCCGGCTTCCAGATCGAGGTGACGCGAACCGCACGGAAGCCTGCGAGCTGGAGCAACGTCATCTGGGCCTTCGCCTCGACGAGGCTCGAGCTGCGGACGATGTCCTCGGCCGTGCCGAGCGTGAGCGTCGGCCCCCCCGCCTGCGCCGCCGGCGCCAAGGCCAGAACGACGAGCGCCCCGAGAAGCCCCCATCTCATGCGCGACACCGTAGCGCCGGACTGTGATGGAGCGGTAAAACTCCGTGCCGCATCTACCCTTGATCGCCGATGGGGGACGTGCGCGACAAGCTGAAAGGACTGCCCGCGAAGCCGGGCGTCTACCTCTTTCGCGACGCGAAGAGCGCTGTGCTCTACGTCGGGAAGGCGAAGGTGCTGCGCTCACGGGTTCGCTCCTACTTCCAGGCAGGCCGCGGCGACACCCGTCCGTCGATCCCGGAGCTCGTCTCCCGGATCGACGACCTTGAGGTGATCGTCACGGGCACGGAGGTCGAGGCGCTCCACCTCGAGCAGAACCTCGTCAAGCGGCACCGACCGCCGTTCAACGTCCGGCTGCGCGACGACAAGTCGTTCCCCTACATCGCCGTGACGATCGAGGACGAGTACCCGCGCGTCATGTTCACGCGCGAGCGGCACCGGCGCGGGGTCGTCTACTTCGGCCCGTATGCGAACGCGAAGAAGGTGCGCGAGACGCTCGATGTGCTGAACCGCGTCTTCCAGTTCCGTCCCTGCGAGGGCCCGAAGCCGGGCCGGCACTCCGGGATTCCTTGCCTCGACTACCACATTGAGCGCTGTCACGCGCCCTGCGTGGGCTACATCTCGAAGGAGCTCTACGGGGAGCTGATCGACGAGGTGATCGAGTTCCTCTCCGGCGACACGAAGCCGATCGTGCGCGCGCTCGAGGAGCGGATGCGCGTCGCGGCTGCCGACGAGCGCTTCGAGGATGCCGCTCGCTATCGGAACCGGCTCTTCGCGATCCAGAACCTCGCCGAGCGCCAGGGCGCCGACCGGCGCGAGACCGGCTCGATCGATGTGATCGGGATCGCCTCCGAGGGTGAGCGAGCCGCCGTCCAGGTCTTCCCGCTCCGCGGCGGCAAGATGATCGATCGGCACGGCTTCCACCTCGAGAACGTCGAAGGCCAGGACGTGACGACGATCCTGGAGGCGTTCTGCACCGAGTACTACGGGAACGCGCCTTCGATTCCGCCGCAGCTCGTCGTTCCGCGCGAGACCGGCGACGTTGACGCGCTCGCGCAGTGGCTCGGCGAGCGCCGGGGCGCGCGGGTCGAGGTGCGGATTCCCGAACGCGGCGAGAAGGCCCGGCTGGCCGAGCTCGCCGCCCAGAACGCACGGCTCGCGCTCGACTCGGAGGCGGTGCAGGCCGAGCAGAAGCGGCTGCGACGCGTCGAGGCGCTCGAGGAGCTGCGGGAGA
This sequence comes from Actinomycetota bacterium, assembly GCA_013813345.1. Taxonomy (GTDB): domain Bacteria; phylum Actinomycetota; class Thermoleophilia; order Gaiellales; family Gaiellaceae; genus Gaiellasilicea. The sequence goes on along the minus strand of JACCRW010000145.1, from coordinate 833 downwards.
CGCTCAACCTAGAGAGCCTGCCGCTGCGGATCGAGTGCTTCGACATCTCGAACATCCAGGGCCAGCAGATCGTCGGCTCGATGGTTGTCTTCCAGGACGCCGTCGCGAAGAAGGCGCACTACCGCAAATTCGTGGTGCGCGGGCTTGAGGGGCAGGACGACTTCGCGGCGATGGCCGAGGTGATCTCGCGGCGCTTCGCCCGGCTCGGGCACATGACGGATGACGAGTACGACGAAGGCTTCGCCACGGCGCCGAACCTCGTCGTGATCGACGGCGGCAAGGGCCAGCTTTCGGCGGCGCTCGCTGCGATGCAGGGCTACGACCTGCCGCGTGTCGCCGTGATCGCGCTCGCCAAGCGGATCGAGGAGGTCTTCGTGCCGGGGAACCCGGATCCGATCGTCCTCGACCCGCACGGACCCGGCCTCCAGCTCCTGCAGCGGATCCGCGACGAGGCACACCGGTTCGCGCTCGGGTTCCACCGGCAGCGGCGCTCGGCGAAGGCGCGCGAGTCGCTCTTCGACACGCTCGAGGGCGTCGGCCCGGCGCGACGACGCGCGTTGCTCCAGCACTTCGGCTCCACCGAGAACGTGGTGGCCGCGAGCCAGGAGGAGCTGGAGGGCGTTCCGGGCGTGCCGGCAAAGACGGCACGCGCGATCTATGCGCAGCTCCACAGGTCGGGCGGCGGCGCCTAGGCCGGTATACTCAGGTATGACGATTCAAGTACCAGTGCGTCTGACAGAAGAGGACGTGTCCGCGTTGGACGAACTCGTCGCGGAGGGAACGTTCAGGACGCGCAGCGACGTGTTGCGGGCAGCTCTCGCGGCGCTCCTGCA